>CAXTFP010000524.1:0-2842 GCA_964243135.1 uncultured Lichenihabitans sp. | reverse complement strand
TGCTGACCTGCCAGCGCTTCCGCACCCAGGAGCGCAACCGCGCCGACGCGCTGGAGCGCCTGTCGTCGCTGATCCGCGAGGCCGCCGTGCCGCCCCCGCCGCCGCGCCGGCCCACCCGGCCGACGCTGGGCTCGAAGACGCGCCGGCTCGAAGGCAAGCGCATCCGCGGCGACGTGAAGGCGATGCGCGGCCGCCCGGAGGGTGAATGAAGG
Source organism: uncultured Lichenihabitans sp. (assembly GCA_964243135.1). GTDB lineage: Bacteria > Pseudomonadota > Alphaproteobacteria > Rhizobiales > Beijerinckiaceae > Lichenihabitans. Next base: position 2,630 of record CAXTFP010000524.1, on the reverse strand, counting down.
TGTTCGATGAAATGGATCCCAAAGGGCGAGCCCTTTGGCGGGTTTCAGGGCGGAGCCCTGAAGAAGAGATCGGCATGCTCATGCCAAACCTTTGCTTCAGGGCTCTGCCCTGAAACCCGCAAAAGGCCGGGGCCTTTTGAAACCATTTTCAGATATTGGCTATTCTGGTATTCTCACAAGATCATCTTCAGATCTTGATCCAGGTGCCTTCCCGCGCCGAGCGGTAGACCGCCTCCACGGCCTTGGCCACCTCCCATCCCTCGCGGAAGTCGGCGTGGCCGGGGCGCTCGCCCGCCACGGCGCGCAGGAAGTCCGCCACCTCGATCGTCTTCAGGTCGTTGAAGCCGAGACCGTGGCCCGGCGCCGGGCAGAACGCGCCGTAGGGCGGGTGCGCGGGGCCGGCCTCGATCGTGCGGAAGCCCTGCAGGCCCGCGGGGTCCTTCGCGCGGTAGATCCTGAGCTCGTTCATCCGCTCCTGCGTGAAGCGGATGGCGCCCTCGGACCCCGACACCTCGAACTCCAGCCCCATCTTGCGGCCGGTCGCCATCCAGTTGGCCTCGATCGTGCCGACCGCGCCCTCCGCGAACCGCAGGCTGGCGGTCGCGACATCGTCGACCTCGACGGCGCGGGTGCCGCCCTCGAAGGGGCGCCGCGTGACCAGCGTCGCGCATTCGCCCCGCACCTCCGCGATGGGGCCCACGACGAAGCGCGCCAGCGCCAGGATGTGGCTGCCGATGTCGGCCAGCGCGCCGCCCCCGCCCGGCGGGTCGAGCCGCCACGTCCAGGGGGAAGCGGCGTCGCTCATGAAGTCCTCGGCGTGGACGCCGCGGAACGAGCGCACCGCGCCGATCTCGCCCGCCCGCACGAGCTCGCGCGCGAGGCCAACCATCGGGTTCTTGAGGTAGTTGAAGCCGACCTGCGTGGACACGCCGGCCCGCTCGGCCGCCAGCGTCAACTCGCCGGCCTCGGCGGCCGTGGGCGCGAGCGGCTTCTCGCAATAGACGTGCTTGCCACCCGCGATCGCCGCCAGCGCCATCGCGCGGTGCAGCGTGTTGGGCGTGGTGATGGACACGATGCCGACCGCGGGATCGGCCACCAGCGCCCGCCAGTCCCCCGTCGAGCGCGGGAAGCCCAGCGCCGCGGCGGCCCGGGCCGCGACCTCCCCGGTCGCGTCCGCCAGCACGGCCAGCTCCGCCCGGACCGGCAGGTCGAAGGCGCGGTTCGCGTTGAGGAAGCCGAGCGCGTGGGCCTTGCCCATGAAGCCCGAGCCGATCAGTCCCACGCCCAGCGTCGCCATGCCGTCCTCCCCCTTCGATCGCGGGCCATCCCGCGACGGGCGCCCGCGGCATCATAGGACGGAGTTCGGTGCGCTGTCAGGCCGTTTTGAACGAGACGTTTCGGACGATCGGCGTTTTTGGAACGATCGATCCGTGTGCGCCCTCAGCGGCCGATCCACATCACCAGGGCCGACACGGTCGCGACCGACAGCACGGTGGACAGCAGGATGGCGCGCGAGGTCGCCGCGGCCTCCCGCCCGTAGAGCTTGGCCAGCATGAAGGGGCCGGTGCCGGTCGGCAGGGCGGCGAGCAGCAGCGCCGCGTCGAACCAGGGCTTCGGCATGGGGAGGGTGCTGGCGAGGCCGAGCGTCAGGAGCGGCTGGACGAGGAGCTTCAGGGCGACCAGGCGAGCGACCTCGCGGTCGTCGGCCCGCTCGCGCTGCCCGTGCAGGAATAGGCCGATGGTGACGAGCGCGCAGGGACCGGCCGCCGCCCCCAGCAGGGCGACGAAACGCTCGGCCGGCACGGGCAGGGCGAGGCCGGTCGCGGCCCACAGCCCGCCGAGCGCCGGCGACACCAGCAGCGGGTTGCGCGCGAGCGAGCGGCAGGCCTTCAGCAGCGTGGCACGGAGGTCTGGCGTGGCCGCGAGGTCGACCTCGATCAGCACGATGGCGAAGCCGAACAGCAGGCAGGCCGTCAGCAGCGCCGAGATGACCAGCGCCGGCAGGACGGCGTCGCCGAACAGCGCGAGGCCCAGCGGGATGCCGAGGAAGCCGGTGTTGGCATAGGCGGCGTCGAGCCCCTCGATGGCGCGGTCGGCCAAGCGGTGGCCGCGCCGCCGGTCGAGCAGCATCGACAGCGCGAAGGTCGCGGCCATGCCGCCGCCGGCCGCCAGGGCGAAGCCCGGGTGGTCGATGTCGGCCCAGCTCATCCGCGCGGTGGCGCCGAACAGCAGCGCCGGCAGCGCCAGCCAGACGACGAACAGGTTCAGCGCATCGGTCACGGCCGGGCCGAGGAGGCCGCGCCACGACGCCGCATAGCCGACGCCGATCAGCGCAAAGACCGGGAGCACGGCGTCGATGACGGCATTCATGGGGGACGGGGTCCGGTGGTGCGCCCCGCACCGGTAGCGGATCGGCGCCGGGCGAACCAGCCACGGTCGCGCGGGTTGACCACGTCCCGGGCGGGACGATACGGGACGCGATGACGGACATCCAGAACCGCCCGGCCGCGCCGGCCGACGACCTCGTCGTGCGCCTGAAGCGCGGGTCCGTGCCCCTGGCCGAGGCCGTGGCGGCGCGCGACCTCGGCGGCCTCCAGGGCGGGCGCGACGCGGTCGCGCCGGCGCCCGGC
>CAXTFP010000523.1:0-2844 GCA_964243135.1 uncultured Lichenihabitans sp. | reverse complement strand
AGAGCATTCGCTTCACACGCGAAGGGTCACAGGTTCAATCCCTGTCGCGCCCACCGGTCCCCCTCACGCCTTTACCTCGGCCGACCGCCCCTCGCGGCCCCGCGACAGCAGCGTTTCGACCGCGTCGCCCAGCGCGTCGAAGTGGCCGATGATCAGGTCGGGGCCGAGCTCCGACACCGGCTGGTCGGTGTAGCCGAAATCCACCGCCACGACCGGGATCCGGGCCGCCTTGGCGGTGTCGATGTCCGTGACGCTGTCGCCCACCATGACGCTGCGGGCCGGGTCGCCGCCCGCGCGCTCGACCGTGCCCAGCAGCGCGCCGGGCTGCGGCTTCGACACCGCGAACGTGTCCTGGCCGCAGATGGCCCGGAAGCGGTCCGCCACGCCCAGCACGGCCAGCAGCCGGCGCGCCGTGCCCTCCATCTTGTTGGTGCAGACCGCGAGGCCGTAGCCGCGCGCCTCCAGCCCGTCGAGCGCCTCGGTCACGCCCGGGAACAGGTGCGAGTGGTCGGCGATGTGGGCCTCGTAGAACTGGAGGAACAGCCGGAACAGCTCCTCCAGCCGCTCCTCCGCGAGCGGCCGCCCCGCGGCCGTGAAGCCGCGCCGGATCAGGGCGCGCCCGCCGGCGCCGAGCAGACTGCGGGCCTTGTCGACCGGCAGGGGCGCGATGCCGTCGAGCGACAGCACGTGATTCAGGGCTCCCATCAGGTCGCCCGCCGTCTCGGCCAGGGTGCCGTCGAGGTCGAAGACGATGAGGGCGGCGATGTCGGTCATGGTGTCCTCGGGCGGTCGGGCCGCAGTGCCCGCACTGGAAACGTGCTGCCGACTGGGGAATAGTTCTAGCTCAATCCAGGGGCGCCGGAGAATGACGAGATGAGACGATCGGCGATGGCCGCAGCCCCCGTGTCCCGCCCGCGGTGGAGGTCGGGCCTGCTGGCGGCGGGGATGGTGCTGGCCTCCGTGCCGCCCGCAGCGGCCGCCAGCTACGAGTTCCTGGCCGCGCCCGAGATCGACCTCAACCGGGTGTATCGGCTCGACAAGGCCACGGGCGAGATGGGCGCGTGCCAGTACGGGCTGGCCGAGACCGCGGACGACAGGGCCGCCCCGGGCGGCGCCAAGAAGGCCGACGTCGGCGTCACCCTGTGCTACCCGCCGGGCGAGGGCGGCGGCGCGCAGTCCCAGAGCGAATACGCGCTGGTCGCGTCGCGGCACAGCAAGGAGGGCGGGGTGTTCCGGGTGGACGTGCGGACCGGGACCATGTCGATCTGCTACGTGCTCAACGACGCGGTGGTGTGCACCCCGCCCGCGAAATGAGAAAAGCCGCCCCGGCTCTGGACCGGGGCGGCTCTCGAAAAGCGAAGACCCTCCGGTGGGGCGCGAACCGGAGGGTCTCGCTGGCGCAGCCCGACCGCGAGGTCAGGCCGGCCAAGCTGGGGAGGCCGCCCTCGGGCGGCCCCGATCTGGCTCGCTCAGCACACCCGCACGGGGCGGTAGCCGGCGAAGTTGCCGTAGCCGTCGTAGACGGGGCGGCGGCGCACGCAGGGGGTGGGTCCTGGGCCATAACCGTAGCCGTAGGGCCGGGCCGCGCTGCCGATGATGGCGCCGGCCGCGAGGCCGCCGAGCACGCCGGCCGCCACGGGGGCGCCCCAGCCGTAACGCCACCAGGCTTCGGCCGGCGACGAGGCCGAGATCGTGGCGGTGCCCAGTGTCAGGGCCGCAAGCCCGGCCGTGACGGTCTTTCTGACTGCCGACATCGAAAGCTCCTTGAGCGGGGAAGGTGTGTGGCCGGGTCGGGAGGCCAGCCGCGACATCCGCGATGCGGCGTCGACACCGCCTGAACTAACGGCATTTAGCTGAACACGAGGTGAAGCCGGCGGGGCGTGTCCGCCCACCCGTCGCGAGCCCTCGGCTATTTGCTTTTCGACGGGCGAAACGGTAGTGCTCCGGCCGTCCGGCGGCCCCCGCCGCACCTCGACATCCCCGCGAACGACGAGCCAGCATGGCCGACCAGCCGGACGAGTCCTCGAAGCGCCGCGTCGCGGCCCGTGCGCTCGCCTCCGTCGAGGGGGGCATGCGGCTCGGCCTGGGGACGGGCTCCACGGCGAAACACTTCGTCGCACTGCTCGGCGAACGGGTGCGCTCCGGGCTCGACGTCGTCTGCGTGCCGACCTCCGAGCGCACGCGGGCGCAGGCCGAGGCGCTCGGCATCCGCCTGTCCACCCTCGACGAGTATCCCGAGCTCGACCTCACGGTCGACGGCGCGGACGAGTTCGACACCGAGCTCCGGCTCATCAAGGGCGGCGGCGGCGCCTTGCTGCGCGAGAAGATCGTGGCCACGGCCTCGGCCCGCATGATCGTCATCGCGGACGCGTCGAAGCGGGTCGCGCGGCTCGGCCGCTTTCCGCTGCCCGTCGAGGTCAACGCCTTCGGCCTTGGCTCCACCTGGAAGCTGGTCGAGCGGGCCGGGGCGGAGGTGGGCGCGCGCGGCGCGGTCGCGTTGCGGCCGGCCGGGGACGGCACGCCCTTCGTCACCGACGGTGGCCACCACATCCTCGATTGCAGCTTCGATCCCATCCCCGATCCCGAAGCCCTCGCGTCGCGCCTCGCGGCCATCCCGGGGGTGGTGGAGCACGGGCTTTTTATCGGGCTGGCCTCGGCCGTCGTCACGGACGACGGCGAGGGCACGCTGGTCCTCGAACGACCCGGCGCCGGCCCCACCCCTTGAGGACCTGTCCATGATGCTTCCGCCCCGCGCTGCGGTCGTCTCCGCCCTCCTGATCGTGGGCCTCCCCCTGGCCGCCCTGGCCCAGACCGACAGCGACCTGCTGCGCAAGATGCGCATCC
>CAXTFP010000522.1:0-2874 GCA_964243135.1 uncultured Lichenihabitans sp. | reverse complement strand
CCCGCAAGGGCGCCTCACCGACCACCGCATCAACCTGACGCTCTACAAGCTCGACCGGGTCATCGCCGGCGAGGCCTTGGACGAGGTGGTGGACGCGCTGACCACCGAGCACCAGGCGGCGCAGTTGGCGGCGGCCGAGGGCTGAGGCATCGGGTCCTCGCCTGTCGAGCAGGATGGCTTCATCACGCGATGGCCTGCCCCCTCATTCGCCCGGTTTCCTCCACCACAGCTCGATCGGCGTCACGTTGGTGAAGCCGAACAACGGCACCGCCATGGGGCGGCCCAGGGTGGACGCGTAGGCGATCCACTGGTCCTCGGTGTGGAATAGCGGCACGATATAGAAGCCCGACAGCAGCAAGCGGTCGAGCGCCCGCGCGGCCGCCACGAACGCCTCCTCCGACCGGGCCGCGACGATGGCCGCGATGGCCGCGTCGATGGCGGGCGAGCGGGCGCCGGGCAGGTTGAAGGAGGCCGGCTGGTCGGCGGCCGCCGAACTCCAGCGGGAGCGCTGCTCGGCGCCCGGCGAGGGGGAGGCCGCCCAAGAGCCCAGCATCATGTCGAAGTCGAAGCTTTGCCGGCGCCGCTGATACTGGACCTCGTCGACGAGCCGCACCGTGACCTCGATGCCGATCTCCTTCAGCGTGTCGGCGAAGCTCAGCGCCAGCCGCTCCTGGCGGCGGTCCACCACCATGATCTCGAAGCGGAACGGCGCGCCGTCGGGCCGGCGCATCACCGTGCCGTCGAGCCTGTCGTCGGCCGCCGCCAGGAGCGCCAGGGCGCGCTTCGCCTGCCCGCGGTCGCGGCCCGAGGCGTCGCCCTCGGGCGGGTGCCACGTGCCGTCCAGCATGTCGGGCCGCGCGACGCCGGGGTAGGGGGCGAGCAGGGCCGTCTCGGCGGCCGAGGCGGGGCGATCGGTCGAGGCCAGGGGACTCTCGGCGAAGAAGCTCGGCGTGCGGCGGTAGAGCCCGCCGTAAAGGTTGCGGTTGACCCAGCCGAAGTCGAACATGGCGCCGAGCGCTTCGCGCACCCGGGCGTCGCCGAAGATCGGCCGGCGGGTGTTGAAGGCGAAGCCCTCCATGCCCTTCGGCAGGCGCAGCGGCACCGCCTCCTTCACGGCGCGGCCGTCCCGGAGCGCGGGGAAGTCGTAGCCCGTCAGCCAGCGGGCCGGGTCGGTCTCGATGCGGTAGTCGCAGAGCCCCGCCTTGAACACTTCGAAGAGGCTATTGGCGTCGCGGTAATAGTCGATGTCGACCCGGTCGAAGTTGAACAGCCCGCGCCGCATCGGCAGGTCGCGGCCCCAATAGTCGGGGTTGCGCTCCAGCACCAGCCGCGTGCCGGCCTCGACGCGGGCCACGCGGTAGGGGCCGCTGGCGACCGGTGGCTTCAGGGTGGTCTCGTCGAAATGGGCCGCGTCGGTGGCGTGGCGCGGCAGCACCGGCATCAGGCCCAGGGACAGCGGCAGCTCGCGGTCGGCGCTGCCCGCGAGGTCGAAGCGCACCGTCCCGGCGTCGGGCGTCGCCACGCCCCGCACCGCCGCGAAGGCGGAGCGCTGCTGAGGCCTTCCCTTCGCCTTCAGCAAGTCGAAGGTGAAGCGCACGTCCTCCGCGGTGATCGGCGTGCCGTCGGAGAAGCGCGCCGCGGGGTCGAGGTGGAACGTCGCGTACGACCGGGCCTCGTCCGTATCGAGCCCCCGCGCGATCAGCCCGTAGAGCGTGAAGGGCTCGTCCTGCGAGCGGGCCATCAGGGTCTCGAACACCATGGTGTTGAGGCCCTGCGCGGTCGACCCCGCCTTGAGGTTGAAAGGGTTCAGGCTGTCGAAGGTGCCGAGCAGGCACAGGCGCAGCCGCCCGCCCTTCGGCGCGTCGGGGTCGGCATAGGGGAGGTGCGCGAAGCCCTCGGGCAGGGCGGGCTCGCCGTGCATGGCGATGGCGGGCGCAGCCCGCGCGGGCGAGGGCAGGGGCGACAGCGCCGACAGCAGGGCGAGCGCGCCGAGGAGGGGCGAGGAGGGCGGGCGGATCCGGAGGGCGGTCATGCCGGCATCCTGCTCCGCGATGCTGGTGCCGGTGTGACCATCCGGGCGCGGGCGGCGGCTTGCAATCGCCCGCGAGATCATCGACACAGGCGCCGATCCCAGCGGCGCGCCGGTCGGTTTCGACAACGTGTCGCCGTATTCCGCCGCGATGACCGGCGCGCCATGCCCGCCGGCGCGGCGCTCCTCCAGGTCCCGTCGCCGTGGAGCGGAGCGCCAGGCCGGCCGAGCCGCAGCGCCGTCGCGCTCCGACCCCCACGACGTCGCCTGCGTCCCACCGCGCCCGTTTCGTTCAGACCGAGAGGATGTCCATGCCGATCCAGCCCATGAAGTCCGGGGCCGCCGCCCTCCTGGCGGGCGCCCTGCTCGCCGGCCAGGCCCAGGCTCAGACCGCGCCCGCCCAGGGGCAGGCCCAGCAGAACCCGAACGCGCCCGCGCGGATCGAGATGCAGCCCGTGCCCAACACCGATTGGACCAAGGTGTGCAGCAAGCCGCAGCCCGGCCAGAAGGACCTCTGCTTCACCACGCGCGACTTCACCACCTCGCCCGACCAGCCGCCGCCGGTCGCCCTCGCGATCTACGACGTGAAGGGCGAGGAAAGCCGCATCGTCCGCATCCTGCTGCCCATCGGGCTGCTGCTGAAGCCGGGTATCCGCATGTCGGTCGACAAGGGTGCCGTCACGGACGCCAGCTTCACCTTCTGCATGCCCAACGGCTGCTTCGCCGAGACCAACGTCAAGGGCAACGTCATCGAGCAGTTGAAGAAGGGCACCACCCTCAACATCGTGACCAAGGGCCTCGCCAACAACGAGGTGACCTTCGCGGTGCCGGTGTCCGGCTTCGGC
>CAXTFP010000521.1:0-2894 GCA_964243135.1 uncultured Lichenihabitans sp. | reverse complement strand
CCTGATCGGACCAGGTGCCGCCATCCTGCGCGCCGACGAGGACCGCCGCGCCATGGCGGAGTATCTCGCGTCGCTGCGCCCGCCCGCGGAGGACGCGGGCGGGCGGGCCGCGGCGCTCGAAGCCCGGGCCGCCGCCGAGCCGCTCGACGCCCCCGAGCTCGGCCGGCAGATCTACCGGGGCGCCTGCGCGGCCTGCCACGAGGCCGACGGGCCCACGATGTTCGGGGTGCGGCCGTCGCTGGCGCTGAACACGGGCGTCCACGCGGAGCGGCCCGACAACCTCGCCCGGGTGGTGCTGGAGGGCATCATGGCGCCGGCCCACGGCGCGCTCGGCACCATGCCGGGCTTCGGCCGGCTCTACTCGGACGCGCAGGTCGCGGACCTGCTGCGCTACGTGCGGGCCCGCTTCGCCCCCGACGCCGCGCCCTGGGCCGACCTCGACGCCGAGGTCGCGCGCATCAGGGCCGCCTCCGACCTGCCCCCCGACCCCGCCGCGGTCGAGCCCGCCGCGGTTCACTGAGAAGGACCGACGCCATGGCCCAGGACGCTTCCCCGACCGCCCCCTCCGGCAAGGTGGTGATCCGCAACATCGGCCTCATGCTCAGCGGCGACATCGCCCGGCCGATCCTCGACGCCGACGCGGTCGTGGCGGTCGACGGGCGCATCGCGGCGATCGGACGCCTGAAGGACCTCGACGTGGACGGCGCCCGCACGGTGGTGGACGCCCACGGCTGCGCGGTGGCGCCGGGGCTGATCGACAGCCACGTCCACCCCGTGGCGGGCGACTGGACGCCGCGCCAGAGCCAGATGAACTGGATCGACTCGACGCTGCACGGCGGCGTCACCACCATGATCTCGGCCGGCGAGGTCCACACGCCGGGGCGGCCGCGCGACGTCGTCGGCCTCAAGGCCATGGCGATCTTCGCCCAGCGCGCCTTCACGGCCTTCCGGCCCGGCGGCATGAAGATCCACGCCGGCGCGCCCGTCATCGAGCCGGACATGGTGGAGCAGGACTTCAAGGACCTGGCTGAGGCGGGCGTGACGCTGCTCGGCGAGGTGGGGCTCGGCGGCGTGAAGGACGGGGCCACGGCGCGGCGCATGGTGGGCTGGGCCCGCCAATACGGCATCCAGTCCACCATCCACACCGGCGGCCCCTCCATCCCGGGCTCGGGGCTGATCGACGCCGCCGTGGTGCTCGAAGCCGACACCGACGTGGTGGGCCACATCAACGGCGGCCACACGGCGCTGCCCGACCGCGAGATCCGCTGCATCTGCGAGGGCTGTCGGCGGGGCCTCGAGATCGTCCACAACGGCAACGAGCGCGCGGCGCTCTACACGATGCGCACGGCGCGCGAGATCGGCCAGCTGGAGCGCGTGATCCTCGGCACGGACGGCCCCGCGGGCTCGGGCGTGCAGCCGCTCGGCATCCTGCGGATGATCTCCATGCTGTCGTCCATCGGCGAGGTGCCGGCCGAGGTGGCGTTCTGCTTCGGCACCGGCAACACGGCGCGGATGCGCTCGCTCGACTGCGGGCTGATCGAGGTCGGCCGCGCGGCGGATTTCGTGTTCCTCGACCGGCCGCAGCACGGCGCCGGCCGCACGCTGCTCGAAGCCGTGGAGCTCGGCGACCTGCCCGGCGTCGGCATGGTGATGATCGACGGCGCCGTCCGCACGGGCCGAAGCCGCAATACCCCGCCGGCCGTCGCGGTGCCGGAGGTGGTGACGCCCTGAGGTATGGCTCAGCAGAGCTTCAGCAGGGTGGCCAGGAAGCCCGCGGGCGGACAGCCGGTCGATGACGCCCTTCACGGTGGCGGCGTCCATGGCGATCAGGCGCCCGAGGAGGTTCTGGCTGAGCGGCCCGCGCTCGTGGAGCTTGACCAGGGCCGCCCACTGGGTCGCGGTGAGCTCGTTCTCCATCCCGGCCGCGAAGATGCCGCCGTGGCGCTGGATGACCTGGCGCAGGATGAAGCCGACCTGCTCGTCGAGGCGATAGTCGTGTTCCCCGGCCTCCACGACCCGCTCCATGCCGCCTCCCCCATCGCGCGCGACGCCGTCCGGCGGCCGTCGTGCCGTACCAGCAGACCCGAAACGATAAGGTCCCGGCCCCGGCAAAAGGCAAGCCCTTCCGCCCCGGCGGTGGGGATCCGCGCGGCCCTTAACCACCGCCGGCGAAATCGCCGCCCCGCTCACCGGGCGCTAGCGATCGCGGCGCAGGATGGGAATCGACCTTCCCCACCGGATCCCCTCCGTCCATGCCCGGACACCCGCGCCGCCTCCTCCCGCTCCTCGCCGGCCTGGCGAGCCTCGGCCTCTTGCTCGGCCTGCGGGACCAGTCGCCCATGCTCCACGAGCTGTTCGACCGCCTCCAACTCGCGAGCTTCGACGCCTTTCAGCGCGCCGCGCCGCGCGCGGTCTCGGCCGCCCCCGTGCTGGTCGTGGACATCGACGACGAGAGCCTGAGGCGCCACGGCCGCTGGCCCTGGCCGCGCGACGTGCTGGCCGAGCTCGTGCGGGATCTGCAGGACCTCGGGGCCGGGGCCGTCGGCCTCGACATGGTCTTCACCGAGCCCGACCAGACCTCGCCGGCCCGCCTCGCCGGGGACTGGACGCGCCGGTTCGGCTTCCGCGCCGCCGACGCCGCCCTGCCAGACTACGACGCCACCCTGGCCGAGGCGTTCGCCCGCGGCCGGGTGGTCACGGGCACCCTGCTGGTGAACGACGAGGGCGCGCCGCCCCCGGCCGTGACGGCCCCGGTCGCCACCCTCGGCCGCGACCCCGCGCTCACCGTGATATCGTTCCTCGGCAGCGTGCCCAACCTCCCCGCCCTCGACGAGGCCGCGGCCGGGCACGGCAGCCTGTCGGTCCAGCCGCGGGACGGCGGGGACGAGGTGATC
>CAXTFP010000520.1:0-2897 GCA_964243135.1 uncultured Lichenihabitans sp. | reverse complement strand
CGGCCGCTCCGTGCAGGCCTCGCGGCCGCGACGCTGCTCTTCGCGCTCGGCGCGTCCCCCGCGCGCGCCGTCGAGCCCGGCGAGGCGCTGTCCGACCCCGTGCTCGAAGGGCGCGCCCGGGACGTTTCGGCCGGGCTGCGCTGCCTCGTGTGCCAGAACCAGTCGATCGACGATTCGGCCGCACCCCTGGCCCGCGACCTCCGGCTGATCGTGCGCGAGCACCTCAAGGCGGGCGACACCGACGGCGAGATCCGCGACTATCTGGTGCGTCGCTATGGCGACTTCGTCCTGCTGAAGCCGCCCTTCGAGCCCGCGACGCTGCTGCTCTGGGGCACGCCCGCCCTCGCGGTGCTGATCGGCGGGGCCGCGCTCCTCGTCCGGCGACGGCCGCCCGAGCCGCCCGCCCCGCTCAGCCCCGACGAGAGGGCCAGGATCGACGCGCTGATGGCGGAGCCGCGGGCCTGAGCCGGCCCACCACCCATAGACTGAGCGTCACCTTACTAAAGATTCATTCGCGGGAAATGGCAAGGCAAGGTGGGCAGCCCCATCTTGCTCCTCATGGAGACGGCACGCGGGACGTGCCGCCCGACGACGAGGAGTTCTTCCCCATGATCCAGCGTCCGACCATCCGCACCGCGCTTCTCGGTGCCGTGGCCGTCACCGCGCTCGCCGGCACGGTCGCGGGCCCGAGCCTGCTGTCGACCCACCCTGCCCAGGCGGCCCAGATCGCGGGCGAGCCGGCCCCGAGCACCATCGCGCCCGGCTCCTTCGCCGACGTGGTCGACCGCGTCAGCCCCGCCGTCGTGTCCGTCAAGGTCAAGATGGTCGACAACGGCTCCGACGACGACGCCCAGCAGGGTCCCCAGGGCCTGCCCAACATCCCCAAGGGCGATCCGCTGGAGCGGTTCTTCCATCAGTTCGAGCAGCGCGGCCAGGGCGGGCAGAAGCCCCATCCGCACACCGGCATGGCGCAGGGTTCGGGCTTCTTCATCTCGGCCGACGGCTTCATCGTCACCAACAACCACGTCGTCGAGAACGCCACCGAGGTCGAGGTCGCGCTCCAGGACGGCAAGATCGTGCCCGCCACGGTGGTCGGCACCGACAAGAAAACCGACCTCGCCCTCATCAAGGTCAAGTCCGGCTCCAACTATCCCTTCGTGCAGTGGGCGAGCGGCGTGCCGCGCGTCGGCGACTGGGTGATCGCGGTCGGCAACCCCTTCGGTCTCGGCGGCACGGTGACGGCCGGCATCGTCTCGGCCCGCGGCCGCGACATCGGCGCCGGACCCTACGACGACTTCCTGCAGATCGACGCGCCGGTGAACCGCGGCAACTCGGGCGGCCCGACCTTCAACACCGAGGGGCAGGTCGTCGGCATCAACACCGCCATCTTCTCGCCCTCGGGCGGCAGCGTCGGCATCGGCTTCGCGATCCCCACCGAAGTCGCCAAGGGCGTGATCCAGTCGCTGCGCGACAAGGGTGTCGTGGCGCGCGGCTGGCTGGGCATCCAGATCCAGCCCGTGACGGTCGACATCGCCGATTCGCTGGGCCTGAAGGACACCAAGGGCGCGCTCGTGGCCGAGCCGCAGAAGGGGTCCCCGGCGGGCGACGCCGGCATCAAGTCGGGCGACGTCATCACGGCGGTGAACAACGACAGCATCGATGGCCCGAAGGAGCTGTCGCGCAGGATCGCCGGCCTCGGCCCCGACAAGAAGGTGTCGCTGACGGTGTGGCACGAGGGCAGCGAGAAGAACGTTGACGTGACGCTCGGCACCCTGCCGAACGATCAGGTCGCCAAGGCCGAGGCGCCCGCGCCGCGGGACGAGAAGGCGCAGCTGTCCAGCCTCGGCCTGACGCTCGCCCCGGCCTCATCGATCGCCGGCGCCGGCAGCACCGGCGTGGTGGTGGCGGACATCGATCCGGACGGCCCGGCGGCCCAGAAGGGTCTCCAGACCGGCGACGTGATCCTGGAAGCCGCCGGCAAGAGCGTGACGCGCCCGGCCGACGTGTCGGCCGCGATCGGGGACGCCAAGAAGGACGGCCGCAAGGCCGTGCTGCTGCGGGTCAAGACCGGCGACAACGTCCGCTACGTGGCCCTGGCGACGCAGAACGCGGGCTGATCCTCGACGGGGGCGGGTCGGGCAGACGCCCGGCCCGCCCCCGCCCATCCTCCCGTCTTGTGACGGACGCGTCTTCCCCTCCGGCCGAGAAGGTCCGTCCGGCATGCGTATCCTGGTCATCGAGGACGATCCCGAGGCCTCCGCCTATCTCGTCAAGGCCTTCGGCGAGGCAGGGCACGCGGCCGACGTGGCCCATGACGGCCTGCAGGGCAGCGCCATGGCGCAGGACGGGCAATACGAGGTGCTGATCGTCGACCGCATGCTGCCGAAGCTCGACGGCTTGTCGCTGATCGGCGGGCTCCGCGCCCAGAAGGTCGAGACGCCGGCCCTGATCCTGTCGGCGCTGGGTCAGGTCGACGACCGGGTGAAGGGTCTGCGGGCCGGCGGCGATGACTACCTGCCCAAGCCCTACAGCTTCTCGGAGCTGCTGGCGCGGGTCGAGATCCTGGCGCGGCGGAAGCCCCTCGACACGGGCGAACCCACGCTCTACCGCGTCGGCCCGCTCGAACTCGACCGCCTCGCTCACAAAGTGTCCCGCCATGGCAAGGACATCCCGGTCCAGCCGCGCGAGTTCCGCCTGCTCGAATATCTGATGCGCAACGCCGGGCAGGTCGTCACGCGCACCATGCTGCTCGAACACGTGTGGGACTACCACTTCGACCCGCAGACCAACGTCATCGACGTCCACATCTCCCGCCTGCGATCCAAGATCGACAAGGGCAGCGACGCGCCGCTGCTCCACACGGTGCGCGGGGCCGGGTACATGATCCGTGACCATCA
>CAXTFP010000519.1:0-2900 GCA_964243135.1 uncultured Lichenihabitans sp. | reverse complement strand
GGTTCCAGGTGAAGCTGTCGTAATTGTCGACGAGGGTGACTCGGGCCACGGAAACCTGCCGGATCTGGGAAGCGAGAGCTTGTAAGCGGCTCGGGTCGGAGGTCAAGGCGAGGCACCATGCCGCCGTGCCACGTTCGGCCGGCTTTGGCACGGCCTCGCCTTTCCGCTATCACTGCCCGCGCACGGCAGGAGCGCCGGGCCGACAGGACGTCCACGATCACCATGCATCCCACCGAGACGCCCACCGTGCCGCCCGCCCTGCCCGACCTGTCGGTCTGCGAGCGCGAGCGGATCCACATGCCGGGCGCCATCCAGCCGCACGGCTGCCTGCTGTTCTGCTCGCTGCCGTCCTGGATCGTCCGGGCCGTCTCGGCCAACGCGGGCGAGTTCCTCGGCCGCGATGCCGAGGCCCTGCTCGGCACCACGCTGGACGCCGTTCTCCCCGGCCGGACCCTGCACGACCTGCGCAACGTGCTCCAGGCCTCGATGGTGTCGGGCGGGGCCGAGCGGCTGCTGGACCAGCCGATCGACGACGGCCCGGCGCGCTACGACCTCACGGTCCACATGTCGGCCTCGGACGCGGTCGTCGAGGTCGTGCCGCGCGCGGGCGCCGACACGCTCGCCACCGACCCCATCACGCTTGTGAAGAGCATGGTGGGGCGGCTGAAGCGCGCCCCCACGCTGGAGCGCTTCCTCCACCTCGCGGCCCATCAGGTGCGGGCCGTGACGGGCTTCGACCGCGTCATGGTGTACAAGTTCCTGCCGGACGGCACGGGCGAGGTGAAGGCCGAGGCCCTGCGCTCCGGCCTGCCGCCCTTCCTGGGGCTGCGCTACCCCGCTTCCGACATCCCCGCCCAGGCGCGCGCGCTCTACCGCCGGCAGTGGTTGCGGCTGATCCCGGACGTGAACTACGCGCCGGTGCCGCTGCTGGAGCGGTCCGAGACGGCCGCCGAGGTGGACCTCAGCCTCGCGGCGCTGCGCAGCGTGTCGCCCGTGCACCTTGAATACCTTCGCAACATGGACTCGGCCGCGACCCTGACCATCTCGCTCATGGCCGGCGACGCGCTGTGGGGGCTCATCGCCTGCCACCACGCCTCGCCCCGCCGCATCGCCTCGGCGACCTGCGCGGCCGCCGAACTCTTCGGCCAGATCTTCTCGCTGCAGATCGAGGCCAAGGAGCAGGCCCGCGAGCTGGTCGCGGCGGCCGACCTGCGCTACGCCCACGACCGGCTGATCTCCGCCATGACGGCGGAAGCTTCCATCTTCGACGAGCCCGAGCGCTTCAGGGCCCTCGTGACCGAGGTGATCCCCTGCGACGGCTACGGTGTCTGGTCCGAGCGGGGCTTCGTCGGCGTCGGCACAACTCCGCCGGCCGACGCCATGCCGGACCTGCTGCGCCACCTCGGCGAGAAGGGCCCGAACGAGCCCTATGCGACGGGCGCCCTGTCGCGCGAACTGCCCTCGGCCGCGGGCTACGTGGCGGAAGCCAGCGGCGTCCTGTCCATCCCGTTCTCCCGCACCCCGCGCGAATACATGCTGTTCTTCCGCCGGGAGGTGCTCCAGACCGTGAGCTGGGGCGGCGACCCGACGAAGCCCGTCACCGTCGAGGCCGGCGGCGCCCGCATCGGGCCGCGCAAAAGCTTCGACGCCTGGCGCGAGATCGTCCACGGCCAGTCCGTGCCCTGGCGCCCCGCCGAGGTGCAGATCGCCGAAACGCTGCGGATCTCCATGCTGGAGGTGATCCTGCGCCGCGCCGACCTCGTCAACAGCGAGCGCCGCGCCGCGCAGGAGAGCCAAGCCATCCTGATCGCGGAGCTGAACCACCGCGTGAAGAACATCCTGGCGCTGATCCGCTCGCTGGTGCGCCAGAGCCGCCAGAACGCCGAAACCATGGAGGGCTTCGCGGGCGACCTCGAACACCGCATCCGCGCCCTGGCGCTGGCCCACGACCAGCTCACCCAGACGGGCTGGCACCGGGCGCCGCTGCGCCGCCTGCTCGACGCCGAGGCGCGCGCCTGGACGCATTCGGCCGACCGCGTGACCCTGACGGGGCCGGGCGTGACGCTCGACTCCCGCGCCTACCAGTCCCTCGCCCTCGTGTTCCATGAGATGATGACCAACGCGGCCAAATACGGCGCGCTGAGCCAGCCGGCCGGCCGCCTCACCGTGACTTGGTCGCGCGACGGCAACGGCGACCTGCGCATCTCCTGGCGCGAGCTCGGCGGCCCGCCCGTGAAGCCGCCCACGCGGCGCGGCTTCGGCAGCGTCATCGTCGAGCAGACGGTGCCCTTCGAGCTGCGCGGGGAGTCGCGGGTCGATTACCTGCACCAGGGCGTGCACGGCAGCTTCCTCATCCCCGCGCTGCATATCGGCGAGACCAGCGAGGAGGAGTCCGACGCTCCCGCCCCCGCGCCCACGGTCACGCTCGATGCCCGCCGCCTGCTGCTCGTCGAGGACAGCATGATGATCGCGCTCGACGCTCAGGCCATGCTGGCCGAGGACGGGCTCGACGTGGAGGTGGCCGGCACCGTCGCGGATGCGGAGCGACTGCTCGGCGTCGACAGCTTCGACGTCGCCGTGCTCGACGTGAACCTGTCGGGCGACACGAGCTTCGGCATCGCCGACCGTTTGATCGACAGGGGGATGCCCTTCGTCTTCGCCACCGGCTACGGCGAAAGCATCGTCTTGCCGGAGCGCTTCCGCGCCGTGCCGGTCGTGTCCAAGCCCTATGACGGCGCGGCGCTGCGCATGGCGCTCGGCGGCGTGCAGGCGGCACGGGCCGTGGAGGCCCCGTCATGACGCCCGGGGAACTCGCGGGCTCCGAACGGCCGGACGGGCTGTCCGGCCCGCTCCGGGCCCTGTGGGGGGACCGGCGCGGCGGCCGGGGGCAGGCCGACGCG
>CAXTFP010000518.1:0-2905 GCA_964243135.1 uncultured Lichenihabitans sp. | reverse complement strand
CCGCATGACCCAGCCCGACCTCGACGCCGCCCTCGACATGCTCAACCGCGGCGCCAAGGCCAGGGACCTGATGCAGTCGCGCTACCAGCACGGCGAGGATTACGCCAAGGGCGTGGCCGACCGGGCCGAGAAGGACATCGCGGTGGCCTACGCCCAGGCGCGCGAATGGGAGGTGCGGGCTTCAGGCAGCGAAGGTCAGCTGGAGGAGTTCCGCAACCGCGCCATCGAGGCCGAGCGCCGCGCCGAGGCGGCCGAGCGCAGCGCCAAGGAGGCACGCGACTGGCTCGAATGCTTCTACGACAAGATCGTCACGTCCTTCGACACCCGCAACATCCTGAAGTCACAGGCCGCCTGAGCGGCCGCCGCCTACGAGCATCCGCTCGGGCCGCCGGGCGATCCCCGGCGGCCCGCTTCGCATGGTGAACCCGCCACCCCGATGACGGACCGCGATCCGTCCGGTGCGGGTAACGCTTCGTCAACCACCGCGCGTCAGACTCCTCGACTGTGGCCCCGCGGGGACGCCGATGCGGCGCCCCGGCCGGGGATGATGCGACCGGGCGGCATGAGGCCGTGCGGACGGGACATGGAGGGGCGTGCCCGCGCGGCGGTCCCGAGTCATGATGGAGAGTTCCGATGAGTGAAGCCTCGCTCCTGCGCGCCCTGGCCGACAGCCTGGACGAACTCGAAGCCCTGAAGCTGTTCCCGGCCGACGTGACCGACCCCGGCTCCGTCACGGTCGAATGGACCGCCGGCAGCGACCATCCCGGCTACGCCGTGCTGAGCCAGGCGATCAGCGCCATGGTGGAGCAGCACTGGAACGCCCTGCGCTCGCAGGTCGTGAAGAAGAAGGAGTCCGAGGTTTCGGCCACCCGCAAGGAATGGAGCGACCTGGCCGCAGCCCCCGCCACCCCCGAGGTCCCCATGGCCGACTCGCTGTCGGCCGCCATGGCGCCCTCCCGCGTGCAGCTGGTCCAGCGCCAGGCGTGACGATGGACCGGATGCCGCCCGACTGACGAGGGTCGATCGGGGCAGGGGATCTGAAGACGGACGAAAGCCACCCCGCGGGGTGGCTTTCTTCGTTTGATCGCGGCGCTGGGCGGTTCGCATGTCGCCCCGCGCCGCCGTGATCGCCGGCCCTCCCGCGGGAGTCCGGCCCCCGCCGTCACTGGCGGTAGTGCTGGATCCGGGTGGTCCTGAGGCCGGCCAGGCCGTGCTGGTCGATCGACATCTGCCAGGACAGGAACTCGTCCACGGTGAGCGTGTAGCGCGAGCAGGCTTCTTCGAGCGACAGGAGGCCGCCGCGCACGGCCGCCACCACCTCGGCCTTGCGGCGGATCACCCAGCGCTTGGTCGAGGGGGGCGGCAGGTCGGCGATGGTGAGGGGGCTGCCGTCCGGCCCGATCACGTATTTCGCCCGAGGGCGATGCATGTCTACCATTGTGTCACTCGCGAACTCGACCCTTGCGAACGATCCGAAACTAGGCGAGGCGACTTAAGGTTTGGTCACTTCAACTCTCTGCATTTCAATGGGTTTTTGGTTTCGAAGCGGTGAATCATCCCCGTGGGCGGGCGTGCCATAGCGGGGATCGGGACGCCTTGCGCGGGGCTTTCCCTCTTGAATCCCCTTCCCGCGCCACGATCCCGCCGGCCCGGCGCGGCGTTTCGGCCGCCGCCGCCGGGGCTGGATAAAGCGCCCCGGAGGAGCTAGATCAGCGGCTTATCCACCGCGAGTTCCACCCCACCGTTGCCGATGGACCACACTCACCCCCTCAACGGCCTCGACGTCGCCAAGCCGCCCGCGGACACGCGCGTGGTCGTGGCCATGTCGGGCGGGGTGGATTCGTCGGTCGTGGCGGCGCTGCTCAAGCGCGACGGCTACGACGTCGTCGGCATCACGCTGCGGCTCTACGACGGCGGCGACGCCGCCTCGGGGCGCAAGGGCACCTGCTGCGCGGGCCGCGACATCCACGACGCGCGCGCCGTCGCGGCCTCGCTCGGCATCCCGCACTACGTCCTGGATTACGAGGGCCGCTTCCGCGACAAGGTGATCGCGCCCTTCGCGGACAGCTACATCGCCGGCGAAACGCCCATCCCCTGCGTGAGCTGCAACCAGCACGTCAAATTCGCCGAACTGCTCGACACGGCCGTCGACCTCGGCGCCGACGCCATGGCGACCGGGCACTACGTGGCGTCGCGCCACCTCGGCGGCGGCCGGCGCGCCCTGTTCCGCGCCCGCGAGCGGGAGCGCGATCAGAGCTACTTCCTTTACGCCACCACGCAGGCGCAGCTCGACCTGCTGCGCTTCCCGCTCGGCGACCTGACCAAGGCCGAGACGCGCGACCTCGCCCGCGGCTTCGGCCTCGCGGTCGCCGACAAGGCCGACAGCCAGGACATCTGCTTCGTGCCGACGGGCCGATACACCGACCTCATCGAGCGGCTGCGCCCGGAGGCGGCGCGGGGCGGCGACATCGTCGACCTCCAGGGCCGGGTGCTCGGCCGGCATCGCGGCATCCTGCACTACACGGTCGGTCAGCGGCGCGGGCTGGGCTTGGCCGAGTCGACGGCCGGCGACGGCGAGCCCCTCTTCGTCGTGAGGCTCGACGCCGCCCGCGCCCGCGTGGTCGTGGGGCCGCGCTCGGCGCTCGGCACGGCATCCGTGACGCTGCGCGACGTGAACTGGATCGGCGACGGGGCGCCCGCGGCCGGCCGCGAACTCGCGGTGCGGCTGCGCTCCACCCGGCCGCCCGTGCCGGCCGTGCTGCGCCGGGCGGGCGACGCCGTCTCCGTGGAACTGTCGGCTCCCGAGGCGGGCGTGTCGCCCGGGCAGGCCTGCGTGTTCTACGAATCCACCGCCGACGACGCCCGCGTGCTCGGCGGCGGCGTGGTGCGGGCCACCGTCGCGGCG
>CAXTFP010000517.1:0-2920 GCA_964243135.1 uncultured Lichenihabitans sp. | reverse complement strand
GACCCGCGACGGCTTTGCGGGCGGAAGGCGAGCGCGCCGCTTCCTGCCGGCTGCACGCCCGTAGGGTGCGGCGTGGGCCCTCAGCTCGCCTTCGCCTCCTCCTTCACGGTCATCTCGTTGCCGCGCCACACGAAGTCGTCGGTCATCAGCGCCGTGGTGAACAGGAACGGCAGCATGCAGTCGCGGAACAGCCAGATGAAGGGCGAGGCCGCCGTCATGCGCCAGCCCGCCGAGCGCGCCAGCACGGCCTCGGCCGCGAGCCACAGCGCCGCCACGAGGCAGCCGGCCGTCACGCCGTCGTAGCCGTAGGCCGAGGCCGCGTAGGCGGCCGCGAGCGACGGGAACACGCAGCCCGTGAAGACTTCCAGCAGGAAGAAGGGCAGAAAGGTGACGCGGCGCAGCCGCGCCCAGCGGAGCTGGCGGCCCCACACCTCGGCGAAGGTGCGGCGCCCGAGGGGCTGCTCGAAGGGGTTGTCGGCGAGCCCCACCTTCAGGCCCTGGCGCCGCACCAGCTTGGTGGCGGCCGCATCCTCGGCGATCTCCAGCCCCAGCGCCTCGATGGAGCCGTGGCCGTCCAGCACGGGGCGGTGCCAGAGCATGGACTTGCCCTGCGCGAAGCCGAAGCCGATCGCCTCCGCCGCATATTGCCAGCGGGCCTGGAGGGTGTTGAGGAAGCCGCATTCGATCTCGGCCCAGAAGCCTTCCGGCCGCGAGCCGATCGGCGTCGAGCAGACCAGGCCGGTGTCGGGCCGGTAGCGCTTGAGCAGGCGCTGGATGTAGTCGGCCGGCATCAGGACGTTGGAATCCGCCATGATGATCCAGTCATGGGCAGCGCCGTGCCAGCCCTTGACGCAGTTGTTGAGCTTGGGGTTGGCGCTGATGTCGTCGCGGCCGACGAGGATGCGGCTCGGCACGCCGGGATGGGCCGCGATGAGCCGGCGCAGAAGCGGCAGGATCGGGTCGTCGGCCGATTCGCAGCAGAACAGGAGCTCGTAGGCCGGGTAGTCGAGCGTGAAGCTCGATCCCAGCGTCTCCTCGGCGAAATTGTCGAGGCCGCAGACGGGCCGGATCAGGCTGACCGGGGGGGCGTCGTCGGGGACCGGGAAGGGCTGCGGGATCCTGCGGCACCGATGGGCCGCCACTCCGGTGCTGAAAAGCTGCGCGCCCGTCATCAGGACCGAGAAGCCCGCCGCACATTCGGCTACCGTCATGACGAACCCTTCTCCCGGCGCCGCGCGGGGCGGCCCTCGTCCCCTGCCCGAATCGGAACGGTGAGTCCAGGCCGGAGCCCCTTGCGCGACCCCGCCATGCCCGTTCCCCGTGGGCAACGTCGGATCATCGTGGCGGGATCCGGGCGACGCCGGGGGCGGCCTGCATTCATTGTCCGTGCAGACGACATCGTCTACCCGTGCTGCCGCTCGCCGCGCCCCGCGGCGCTGGCGACCAATCGAGAGGGTGATGAATGAGCAGGACCATCAGACTCGCGGCCATGGCGGCCCTGATCTCGGCGCTGCCGCTGTCCGCGCAGGCCATGCCGGTGGCGCCCGCCGCCTCGGCCGACGCCGGCGTGACGCTCGTGTCCGGCGGCTGCGGCCCCGGCTTCCACCGCGGCCCCTTCATGGGCTGCCGCCCGAACGGCTTCCTGCGCCCGCTGGTGCGCCGCCCGGTCATCTGCCGCACCGTGCTGCTGCCGCTGCCCCATCGTGTCTGCCGCTGATCCCCGGCATCGCGTCCCGGCGGCGGACAGCCGCCGGGATCCGTTAACCACGCCGGACCACCGCGGAGGTTCCGCCTTGAAGCGGAACAAAACAGGAACAAGAATGCTCCCGCCGATCACGGCCGGAGACACGATCATGTTGCGACGCTTGGCTGCCGACGCCCTCGAACTGCTGTTCCTGGCCGCCTTCCTGTGTTTCGTCGCGGCCGTGGCGCATCCGTGAGCGGGTCTAGGCCGCCCCGGCGCTCAATGGCGAGGCCAGGGCGATGTCGTCGCGGATGCAGGCCGCGAGGTGGCCGGGGCCGACGGCGCGCAGCGGCGGCACGGCGTCCGCGCAGGTCGGGAGGGCGTAGCGGCAGCGGCCCCGGAAGGCGCAGCCCGAGGGGGGCGCCAGCGGGCTCGGCAGGTCGTCTTGGAGCACGACGCGCGGGCGGCGCAGCATCGGATCGAGGATCGGCACGGCCGCGAACAGAGCCTCGGTGTAGGGGTGGCGCGGCCCGGTGAGGAGGGCGCGCGTGCCTGCCACCTCGACGATGCGGCCGAGGTACATGACGGCGACGCGGTCGCAGACGTGCCCCACCACGGCGAGGTCGTGGCCGATGAACAGCACGGTCAGCGACAGCCGGCGGCGGATCTCCACCAGCAGGTTGACGACCTGGGCCTGGATCGACACGTCCAGCGCCGACACCGGCTCGTCCGCCACGAGGAAGTCCGGCTCGGTGATGAAGGCGCGCGCGAT
Organism: uncultured Lichenihabitans sp.; assembly: GCA_964243135.1. GTDB lineage: Bacteria > Pseudomonadota > Alphaproteobacteria > Rhizobiales > Beijerinckiaceae > Lichenihabitans. The sequence goes on along the minus strand of CAXTFP010000517.1, from coordinate 464 downwards.
GCCGATGCGCTGGCGCTGGCCGCCGGAGAACTCGTGCGGGTAGCGCTCGGCGGCCCGCGCCGGAAGGCCCACCGTGTCGAGCGCCTCCACGACGCGGGCGTGGCGCTCCGCCCGGCTCAACCCGTGGCGCTGGATGACGAAGGGCGCCCCCACGATGTCCCCCACGGTCATGCGCGGGTTCAGCGACGCGAAGGGGTCCTGGAAGATCATCTGCATGCGCGGCCGCAACGGGCGGAGCTGGCCCGGCTTCAGGGCCGTGATGTCCTGACCGTCGAAGGCGATGCGGCCCGCGGTCGGCACCGTGGCGCGCAGCACGGCGCGCCCGAGGGTCGACTTGCCCGAGCCCGACTCGCCCACGAGGCCCAGCGTCTCGCCCCGCGCGATGTCGAAGGACACGTCCTCGACGGCCCGCACCACGCCGCCGCGGCCGAACAGCCCCCCGCCGCCGAAATGCTGCTTCAGCC
>CAXTFP010000516.1:0-2925 GCA_964243135.1 uncultured Lichenihabitans sp. | reverse complement strand
ACATAGACCTGGTCGTCATAGGCGGCGTCCATCAGGGCGTTGCGGCTCTTTACGACGCCGGGCCGGGTGGCCAGCGCCTGCAGGATCAGGAATTCGGTGACCGTCAGGGTCACGGCCTCGTTCTTCCAGGTGCAGGTGTGCCGCTCCGGGTCCATCTTGAGGTTGCCACGTTCCAGCAGCTTCGCCTCGGACTCCTTCTGGGCCGCGGCCTCCTTCGGGTTGGCGCGGCGCAGGATCGCCTTGACGCGCTCGACCAGGAGCCGCTGCGAGAAGGGTTTCCGGATGAAGTCGTCGGCCCCCATCTTGAGGCCGAACAGCTCGTCGATCTCCTCGTCCTTCGAGGTGAGGAAGATCACCGGGAGGTCTGACTTCTGCCGCAGGCGGCGGAGCAGCTCCATGCCGTCCATGCGGGGCATCTTGATGTCGAAGATCGCGAGGTCCGGGGGATTGGTCTTCAGCCCGTCCAGCGCCGTCGATCCGTCCGTGTAGGTCTGCACGCGGTAGCCCTCGGCCTCGAGGGTGAGAGACACGGAGGCGAGGATGTTCCTGTCGTCGTCGACGAGGGCGATGGCCGGCATGATGATCCTCCAGAACAGCTACAGATGACGCGCCGACCGGGCCGGGGGGCGAAGCAGGGCGCCGCAGAGCGGCGCGTGACTTGATGGCCATACTAGGCCGAAATGCGACAGGACGCGAGCTTCCTGGTTGACAGTGGCATGACGGACCCATCGCGGGACGCCGCCTGCGCGATATTGGATGCCTAAAAGCCATTCACATGCGATGCAGGAAAGGGCAACCACAGTGCTGCCGGTCCATCGCGGACCGCGGGCGTCCCGCCCGCCGCGTATTTTGGGGGATCTCGCGTGAAACGCTTTCTGGTCACGGCCCTGGCCGTCTCGTCCCTTCTGGCCGGCTCGGGCCAGGGCTTCGCCCAGTATCGCGACCCCGGCGCGGCCGTGGTGGGCGGCATCGTCGACGGCGTGCTGGTGGGCCCCGAGCTGCGGCGGGAGCGTCGCCTGGAGCGCCTGCGCCGCGAGCGCCTCCGCCGCCTCTACGGCGTCCGTCCCTTCCCCGGCCGCCCCGGTTTCGGACCCGGCCCGGGCTTCGGCCCCGGACCGGGCCGCCCGGGCGGCCCGGACTTCGACGGCGCGCGCGGCCCCGGCTTCGACGAGGGTCGACCCGAAGGCCGGCCCGGCGAGGGCCGCCCGCGGGGCGGGGACGAAGGCCAGCGCCAGCGCCCCGAGGGGCAGGGGCAGGGCGAAGGGCAGCGCCAGCGCCCCGAAGGACAGGGGCAGGGACAGGGGCAGAACCAGGGCGGCGGCCAGCGCCAGCGGCCTGAGGGTCAGGGCCAGGGCGGCGACGGCCAGCGCCAGCGTCCCGACGGTCAGGGACAGCAGGGTCAAGGCGGCCAGGGCCAGGGTCAACGCCAGCGCCTGGAAGGCCAAGGCCAACAGGGACAGGGCCAACAGGGGCAGGGCCAGCGCAGGCCCCAGGGCCAGCGTCCGGGCGAGCCCTTTCCCGGCGCGGACCAGGGCGGCGTCCCGCCGAACGCGCTCGGCCGGTAGCGTCACGCCGGAGCGATGGTCCCGCCTTGCCGCCCGTCGGCAGGGCGGAAGGTGATTTCACGCCCCCGGCGCCGCGCGACTCCGGCGGGCTGACGCGAGTCTTGCATCGGTCCGCCGCATCTCCTGGAGGCAGGCATGGACGAAGGCGAACTGGGGCGGCTCCGCGCCAAATATGCGGCGGGTTCGGGCGGCGAGATCCACGATCCCGCCTTCCGCCGGGTCGCCGACACGCAGTTCGTCGGCGACCGCCGCGCTTGGCCCTTCGCCGGCGTGGCGACCCTGTGCGGCGCCCCCTATCGGCCCGACGCGCCGGACCTGCCGGAGTTCGGCGGACTGCAGGCGGCGTTGATCGGCGTGCCGATGGACCTCGGCGTCACCAATCGCGCCGGCGCCCGGCTCGGGCCGCGGGCCGTGCGGGCCGTCGAGCGCATCGGCCCCTACGAGCACGTGCTGCGCCGGGCGCCGCTGGCCGAGGCCCGCGTGGCCGACGTCGGCGACGTGCCGATGCGCTCGCGCTTCTCGCTGGAGGAGTGCCACGCCGACATCGAGAGCTTCTTCACCCGCGTCGTGCGGGCCGGCGTCGTGCCGCTGGCGGTCGGCGGCGACCATTCCATCTCGGGCTCCATCCTCAAGGCGGTGGGAGCGGAGCGCCCGGTCGGCATGGTGCACGTCGACGCCCATTGCGACACGTCGGGCCGCTACGAGGGCTCGAAGTTCCACCACGGCGGGCCCTTCCGCGAGGCCGTGCTGGCGGGCGTGCTCGACCCGCGGCGGACGATCCAGATCGGCATCCGGGGCGGCGCCGAATACCTGTGGGAGTTCTCCTACGACAGCGGGATGACGGTGGTGCACGCCGAGGAGGTGACGGGGCTCGGCGTGCCGGAGGTCGTGGCGCTGGCGCGGCGGGTGGTCGGCGACGGCCCGGTCTACCTGTCGTTCGACGTCGACAGCCTGGATCCCGGCTTCGCGCCCGGCACCGGCACGCCCGAGGTCGGCGGGCTCACGCCGCGCGAGGCGCTGGAACTGCTGCGCGGGCTCGACGGGCTCGACATCGTGGGGGCCGACGTGGTCGAGGTCGCGCCGCAGTACGATTCTACCACCAACACGGCGCAATGCGGCGCCCAGGTGCTGTTCACCCTGCTGAGCCTCGCGGTGGGTGCGATCGGACGTCGGACCCTGGCGGTCTGACCGGGTTTCGAATCTTCGTGGGGGTCTTCAGCCGGCCGGCGGATGCGACAGCTTCGGCTCGGGCAGGGCGAAGCCCATCACGGCGCGGGTGCCGTGGTCCGCGGCGTCGTAGTCCACCGTGGCGTTGAGCTTCGACGCCGTCGCGGCTCAGATCGACGCCTATTCGGCCTTG
>CAXTFP010000515.1:0-2941 GCA_964243135.1 uncultured Lichenihabitans sp. | reverse complement strand
AACGAAGCGAACGCCGCTTTCGCTCACCTCGGGCACCGCCCCGCCCCGCGCCGCGCGGCTTCGCCCTCGCCTTCGCGGGCTCGGAGGCGCCGCGCGACGCCCGGTCCTATCGCATCGGCGCTCCGGCCCTCGCGCCGCATGCGGCCCGCTCCAACCTCGCCTGCACGGCCGAGGCCGGCGGTGTGCCGCACCGGCACGGGCCCGGCTGTACCCATTGCTACGCGCCCGACCCCGCGCTTCTGGGCGACCGCTTCTCGTGGCGGGAAGCCGTCTCGACCGTCGTGGCGGCCGGTGCCAGGCCCTGCTCGGGCGCCATCCTAGTGCTGGTCTTCGCGCTGGCGCAGGGCGTCTTCGCGGCCGGGATCGTGGCCACGGTCGTGATGGCGCTCGGCACGGCCCTCACCACGGCGGGACTGGCCGCCACCGCGGTTCTGGCCAAGGGCGTGGCGCTGCGCCTCGCCGGGACCGACGCGGGGGGCGGGGCGCTCGTCGCGCGCGGCCTCGAACTGCTGGCCGCGCTCGTGGTGCTGGCCGTCGGCCTGTCGCTGCTGCTCGGCGTGGGGCCGCTCCAGGGTCTGGCGTGAGGCCTGAAACCGCGAAGCTGTCGTGACGGAGGCGGGGCTGCGTCCCATCCGGCGGTCATACAGTGGAGGGCATGGTGTCGGACGAATTGGGCCTCGTCCCATCGCCCGACCCGTCGACCTCGCCCTGACGCCGAAAGCCTTCGGCCCGAAGCTTGACGAGGTTCATCGCGCGCTCGACCGGATCGCCCCGGACGAGAGGGTCCGTCCGGATCTCGGCGGGACCGATCGCGCCACGATGATCGCCCGGTTCGGCATCCTCGGCGTCTCGGCCGAGTGAACCGGCTTCCGAGCGCTGCCGCGCCCTATCGCGACAGCCCCAGCCGGCGGGCGACACGCCGCGCCGGCCCGTCGCGGTCGCACGTGCCCGCCAGCGGCGCGAAGCCGAAGGCGAAGTCGAGGAAGCGCGCGACGTCGAGGTCGAAGCGCAGGCCCTGCTCGGGGTGCCGCGTGTCGGCCTGGACCGCGCCGCAGAACCAGGCCGCGTGGCGCAGCCCGTTGATGAAGCACAGCGGCCGCACCCAGTGGTTCTCCATGCCGGCGGGCTGGATCTCCACCACCAGGGTGCCGGGCCGGCAGTAGAGCGCGTTGGCGAAGGCCGCCCCCGCGCTGCCCACCACGGCCTCGGCGCCGGCGAAGAACGCGACCTGCCGGTCGACCGGCATGCGCCCGGTGTTCACCGCCGCGAAGCCCGCGCGGCGCAGCGCCCGCAGCAGGTGCGGCTCGGACAGCATGGTGCGGCGGTCCCGCGCCCCGCGGGACAGGTAGAGGCGCGCCGGGCCGCCGCGCCCGGGAGGCAGCCCCGCGAGCTGGCGCCGGCGCAGGTCGCGGTAGTTCAGGTTGGGGTTGTGCAGGAAGTGGTGCACGGCGCTCGTGTAGACGAGCTCGTCGACGCGCACGACCGGCGCCGCCTCCACCCGCGGCGCCGTGCCCATCAGCGCGAAGTGGCGCGCCTGCCAGGGCTTCAGCGGCGGCACCAGCGCGGGATGGTCGGCGAAGAGCCCGGTCGCCTCGATGGCCGCCAGGGACGACAGCCCGTCGAGGACGAAGTGGCCGTAGTTCTTCACGGCGCCGAACGGCAGCACGAGGGCCGCCTTGCCCAGGCGGGGGATCCCCTCCGGCAGGTCGAGCACGATCCTCTCCCCGTCCCGCGACACGTGCGGCAGTTCCGTCAGGTCGGGCGACGCGTAGGCGGCCTCCTCCATGGTGAGGCGCATCACGCGCCCGTCCCGCGTCGCCACGACGCCCCAGGCCGGGAAGACCAGGACGTCGCGCAGCTTGATGAGGTGCAGCGCCCCGACATGCGCCTCGGCGTCCGACCACCAGGGCGGGGGCGGCACCTCGCCGCCGTGAGCGCCCCAGGCGCCGGGAAATTGCACGGCGGCGGGCTCGGGCCGGCGCGGCAGGAGCTCGGCGAAGCAGGGCTCCGGCGAGGCCCGCAGCGCCGCGGCGGAGTCCACCCGGGGCAGGATCGACAGCTCGTCGACCCGGAGTTCCAAGGGAATGCGCAAGGCCGCGGTCTCTCCCATCCCGATCCGGCGGGCTCCCGGCCGCGTCCGCTCGCCATACAGGCAGGCCCTTATGGCCCGGCCGCATTGCTGCTAAAAGGGCAGGCAGGCGGCGGCCCAGGCCACGGGCTCGCCCCGCGCAGCCGGTGGATGGGTCCATGTACGTCCTCGCCAACCCCGCGAACTTCATGCGGCTGTCGGGCCGCGTGCTGCCCTGGCTGGCGCTCGCCTCGGTCCTGGCGCTCGCGGCCGGGCTGTACCTCGGCTTCGCGGCGCCGCCCGACTACCAGCAGGGCGAGACCGTCAAGATCATGTTCATCCACGTGCCGGCCGCCTGGGTGGCGAGCCTCGCCTACGTGGTGATGACGGGCTCGGCCCTGGGCACGCTGGTGTGGCGCCACCCGCTGGCCGAGGCCGCCCACAAGGCCGCCGTGCCGCTGGGCGCCGCCTTCACCTTCGTGTGCCTCGTCACCGGCTCGCTGTGGGGCAAGCCCATGTGGGGCACCTACTGGGTGTGGGACGCGCGGCTCACCTCCATGCTGGTGCTGTTCATCACCTACCTCGGCCTGCTCGCCCTTTGGCACACGATCGAGGAGCCCGGCCGCGCCGCCCGCGCCGCCGCGGTGCTGACGCTGGTGGGGGCCATCGACCTGCCGATCGTCAAGTTCTCGGTCGACTGGTGGAACACGCTGCATCAGGGCTCGATCTTCCGCATGACGGGCTCGACGGTCGACCGCTCGATCCTCGTCCCGCTCCTGGTGATGGCAATCGCCTTCACGCTGCTCTTCGTGACGCTGCACCTGGCCTCGATCCGCAACGAGATCCTGCGCCGCCGCGTGCGCCGCCTGATGC
>CAXTFP010000514.1:0-2949 GCA_964243135.1 uncultured Lichenihabitans sp. | reverse complement strand
GGCAAGCTCACGCCCCACCTCCGCCGCTTCGCCCGCGCCCTCGTCCGCGGCCACGCCGTGCCGGCCGCCGACGGCCTCGGGCACGAGACGATCGTCCTCGCGTCCCGGCCCGACCTGCCGAAGCGCGGGCCCACGCTCGCGGTCTGGTGCTTCGCCGCGCTGGTCCGCCTGAACCGGCTGCGCAACCGGGCCCCCCTCGCGGCCCCCCAGGCGGACCCCGCCGGCGCCCTCCTGCCCTTCCTGCCGAAAGACATCCTACGGCTCGACGCCCTGCCGCTCGAGCTCCGCGAAGTCCTGCTGCTGACGGCGCTCGCGGGCCTCGCCTACGGGCAGGTGGCGGACGTGCTCGACCTCGACCCCGTGCTGGTGTTCTCTCGCCTGACCCAGGCGCGCGACCTGCTCGCCAAGGCCGAGGTGGGGACTTCCGGCGGACGGGCCGGCGTCGCCGGGGAGCGCGCCCGCCAGGGCGGCACACCCCACCTCCGCCTCGTGAAGTAGCCCGGTTCGCCATGAGCACCGACGCGGCCTTCGACGACGCCGACCTCAACGGCTTCGTCGACGGGCGGATCGACCCGTCGCGCGGCGTCGCTCTCGCCGCGTCGCTGGCCTCCGACCCGGAGTCCCGCGCGCGGATCGACGGCTGGAAGCGGCAGAACGAGAGCCTGCGGACGATGTTCGCCTCCGTCCTGTTCGAGCCCGTCCCGGTCCGGCTGCTGCCGACGGCGGTTCCGGCCGCCCCGCCTCCGCTCCCCGCCGTCGCGCCGCGGGAGCCGAGCGCGGGGCCGCGGCGCTTCGCCAGCGTCGTGGCGACGACCTCGGTCGGCATGGCGCTGGTGGGCTTCGCGCTCGGCGCCCTGACCAGCCTCAACACGGACGGCTTCGGCCTCGCGCCGTCGCCGGCCCGGGGCGTCGAGTCCAACCTCGACGCGATGGGCGCGCCCGCGGGCTCCGGGCTCACGCAACGCGCGGCCGAGACGCACCGGACTTTCATGGCCGATGGCATCCGCCCGGTGGAGATCACGGCGGCCGAGGAGCCGAAGCTGCTGCGCTGGCTCCAGCACCGCATCGACGCTTCGTTGCGCATCCCCGACCTGCAGCGGCAGGGCTGGGGCCTCGTCGGCGGCCGGATCGTGCCGGGCGCGCACGGGCCGGCGGCCTTCCTGGTTTACAACGACGGCACCGACCGGCTGGGGCTCTACCTGTCCCGCGCCCCGGCGTCCGGCGAATTTGGGGTCGGAACCGTCGGCGGGGCGGTGCCCGTGGGGGTCGCGACCTGGGACGACGGCCAGTTCGGCTACGCCCTCACCAGCGACCGTGGCGCCCTCTGGCTGGAGCGCAACGCCGAGCCGCTGCGCACGGAGGTTTCCGCGCAGATGCGGGGCAACACCGGCTCGCCCTGACCCGTCGCGCTCGTTCAGCCGTTCGTCACGCCTTCGCGGCGCGGGGATCGTAGGGCTGCTCGTCGCGCCAGCGCTTGGCGAGGGCCTCCAGCTCCGGATCGGCGCGCTCCGGCAGGGTGACGCGGGGCGTCACCAGGAGGTCGCCGGCCCCGTTCGGCCCCGGCATGCCCTTGCCGCGGAGGCGAAGCGTGCGGCCCTTGTTGGCGCCCGGGGGCAGCGTGATTTCGACCGCGCCGTCGAGCGTCGCGACCGGCACCTTGCCGCCCAGCACCGCCTCGTAGAGCGTCACCGGCAGGTCGAGGCGCAGGTCGCGCCCCTCGACGTGGAAGAGCCTGTGCGGCGCGTAGCGGATCGTCACCATGGCGTCGCCGGCCGCCCCGCCCGTGGCGCTCTCGTGACCCTGGCCCTTGAGCCGGATCGCCTTGCCGTCCTCGATGCCGGCCGGCACCTTGACCTCCAGAGTCCGCCCGGTCGGCAGGGTGACGCGCGCCATGCCGCCCTTGGCGGCGTCTTCCAGCGGCACCGACACGGAGGCCGTCACGTCCTCGCCGCGGGTCGGCTGCTGGGCGGTCCGGCGCCCGCCCCGCGCGCCGCCGTTGAGCAGGTCGGCGAAGATGTCGCTGGCGTCGAAGCCGCCCGTGCGGGCCCCGCGCCCGAAGGGCGAGCCGCCGCCGAAGTCGCCGAAGTCGTAGCCGCCCGAGGCACCGCCGCCACCCCCACCCCCGAACCCGCCGAAGCGCGGCTTGCCGTCGGCATCGATCTCGCCGCGGTCGAACTGGCCGCGCTTGATCTCGTCGCCCAGGATCTCGTAGGCGCTGTTCGCCTCGGTGAACCGCTCCTTGGCCTTCGGCTCCTTGCTCTGGTCCGGATGATAGGTCTTGGCGAGCCTGCGATACGCCTTCTTGATCTCGGCGGCATCGGCCGACTTGGACACGCCGAGGACCGTGTAGGGATCGCGCATATCTGACCCATGGCCGGCGGGCGCCGGATGCCGGCGCGGCGCGATGTTTGACTCGCGATAAAATGGTGTCCGCGCCCCGCGTCAGCAAGCCGCGCAGGAGGACTACCGAATAAATCAGGTCCGCGAAGGGGCTCCGCCCTCAGGCTTTCCTGTCCGCGGCGTCGCGCAGCTCCCAGCTCCCGTCGCCCTCGCGGCAGGCCGAGCCCGAGAGGCGCCGTTCCGCTTCCGTGCCGGCCGCCACCTCGGCCGCGAAGGTCCGGCACACGCGGTCGTGGTCGGTGAAGGGGGGAGCCGAGGCCGCGAAGGCGCCCCGCGCGCCGCTCTGCGGGTTCTGCCAGGCTACCCGGGCGCCGTTGCCCTGCGGGTCGAGAGCGATCGACAGGGCGGCCTTGGCGCGCCGTAGATCCTCGCGGTCGAGGGCGGGCGACAGGAACGAGGCCGACCGGTCGATCGTCCCGGTCGGCGTGCTGTCCGGCTTGAAGCCCGCGATGGGGAAGGACATCGAGCAGCCCGCCGTCGCGCCCGCCAGCACGGCCAAGGCGCTCAGGCTCAGCAAGTTGCGGCGGGCGGCGCGGCCGGTGAGACGCC
>CAXTFP010000513.1:0-2950 GCA_964243135.1 uncultured Lichenihabitans sp. | reverse complement strand
CTGATCGGCGCCGTGATGCTGTGGGACGTGCTGTTCCGCGGCCAGCTCGGCTTCTCCCTGTCGTTCCTGGAGGAGATGCATTCGCGCAACGTGGGCAACCTGTTCATGAGCCCGCTGCGCCCGCTGGAGTTCGTGGCCTCGCTGATGGTGATGAGCCTCGTGCGCCTGGCGCTGGGCGTGGTGCCCGTGACGGGGCTGGCCGTGCTGTTCTTCGGCTTCAATCTGTGGACGCTGGGCGTGGCGCTCGGCCTGTTCTTCGCCAACCTGATCCTGACGAGCTGGAGCGTGGGGCTCGTCGTGTCGGGCTTCCTGCTGCGCAACGGGCTCGGGGCCGAGGAGCTGGCCTGGAGCTTCATGTTCCTGCTCCTGCCGCTCTGCTGCGTCTACTACCCCGTGGCGGTGCTGCCGGGCTGGCTCCAGGCGCTGTCCTGGGCGCTGCCCCCCACCTACGTGTTCGAGGGGCTGCGGGCGGCGCTGAACGAGGGTGTGGTCCGCTGGGACCTGATGGGGGACGCGCTCGCCATCAACGCCGCGCTGTTCGCGCTGAGCGCGGCCCTGTTCCTGTGGTTCGTGCGCCGCTCGCGCGAGGCCGGCACGCTGCTGCAGATGGGTGAATGATTCAGCACCGAACCTAAGGATCGCGTGAAGCGCGGGCATCGCCGTTGTCGATTTCCCCAGCCGGGTCTATCTCTTGAGCAGATCAGGGATCCCGCCGGGTAGAACCGGCGTCCCGCGACCTCCCTCAACGCTCGGGTGCTTGGGCCAGATGAAGATCTCCTATCCCATGTTCGAGATGACGCATCTGGCACTGGCGCCGGCGCGCGCCGTGTCGGACGCCACGCGGCTGTTCTTCAAAAATCCCCTGAACCCCTGGAGCTATACGCCCGCCGGGCGCAACATCGCGGCCTCGGCCGAGCTCTTCGAGCGCGTGACGCGCCGCTACGGCAAGCCGGTCTTCGGGCTCGACCAGACGACGGTGGACGGCCGCGCGCTGCCCGTCACCGAGACGGCGGTGTGGGAGCGGCCCTTCTGCAAGCTGCTGCACTTCGCCAAGCTCGACGACGGCGGGGCTGCGCCGCGCTCGCGCATGCTGGTGGTGGCGCCCCTGTCGGGCCACTACGCGACGCTGCTGCGCGGCACGGTCGAGGCGCTGCTGCCGCACTTCGACGTCTACGTCACGGACTGGGCCGACGCCCGCATGGTGCCGGTGGCGATGGGCAAGTTCGACCTCGACGACTACATCGCCTACCTCGTCGACATGCTCCACCTCCTGGGCCGGGACGGCGTGCCGGTCCACGCGCTCGGCGTCTGCCAGCCGGCCGTGCCGCTGATCGTCGCCGTGGCCCACATGGAGGCCATGGGCGATCCCCTCCACCCCGCCTCCATGACGCTGATGGGCGGCCCGGTCGACACACGGTGCAGCCCCACCGCCGTCAACAAGCTCGCCGAGGAGCGCGGCACCGAGTGGTTCCGCGAGAACTGCCTGGAAACCGTGCCGTTCCCCTATCCGGGCATGGGCCGCCAAGTTTACCCCGGCTACCTGCAACTGTCGGGCTTCATGGCCATGAACATGGACCGGCACGTCCAGGCCCACACCGACATGTTCCATCACCTCGTGGCGGGCGACGGCGACTCGGCCGAGAAGCATCGCGAGTTCTACGACGAATACCTGTCCGTGCTCGACCTCACGGCCGAATATTATATGCAGACGATCGAGCAGGTGTTCGTGCGCCAGGCGCTGCCGAAGGGCGAGTTCGTCTACGACGGCCGGCGCATCGACCTCGGCGACATCCGCCGCACCGCCCTGATGACCGTGGAGGGCGAGCGCGACGACATCTCGGGCGTCGGCCAGACCAACGCGGCCCAGGCGCTCTGCCGCAACCTGCCCGACGCGCTGAAGCTCCACTACCTCCAGCCCGGCGTCGGCCATTACGGGGTGTTCAACGGCTCGCGCTACCGCGCGGAGATCGTGCCCCGCATGGTGGAATTCACCCGCCGCGTCGAGGGCACGGAGCGGGCCGAGGCGGCCTGACCGGACGGGGGTCCATCGCCCGGCCTCGACGGGATTGGGCGAGAGCAGGATTGCCCGACCCGCTCGTTCCACCGATCGTCGTCGGCTGCCGGGTGCGTTGCTCTTCGGACGGTGGTGCGGGTGGTCGGGCTCGAACCGACAATCCTTTCGGAACCGGATTTTGAGTCCGGCGCGTCTACCAGTTTCACCACACCCGCGTGGAGCCGCCCGGCTCCGATGCCGCTCCCTCAGTGACGACGGCCGGAGCAACACCTCCGGTTCGCCGTCCCATTTTAGGATCGCGGCGGAAAATTACACGCGCCGCGCCGAGGTGTCCAGACGCCGATCTCGGGCCCTCGCGGGGACGTCGCCTCACCCACCTCGCGCCGCTTCACCGCCCCTCGATGAGGCCGCGGACGCGGCCCGCGAGGTCGTCCATGGCGAAGGGCTTGGTGAGGAGATGCATGCCGGGCTCCAGCACGCCGTCGCCGACCGCCGCGGTGTCGGCGTAGCCCGTGATGAACAGCACCTTGAGCCCGGGGCGCAGGTCGCGCGCGGCATCCGCCACCTGCCGGCCGTTCATGCCACCGGGGAGCCCCACGTCGGTGACGAGGAGGTCGATCCGCGCGCTCGATCGCAACACCGCGAGCCCCGACGGGCCGTCCGCGGCCTCCAACGCGGCATAGCCGAGCTCCTCCAGCACCTCGCGCACCAGCATCCGCACCGTGGGCTCGTCGTTCACCACCAGCACGGTTTCGCCGGCCGTGGCCCGGGGCGCGGCGTCGCCCTCCTTCGCGGCCTCGATCCGCTCGGCCTCGCCGAGGTGGCGCGGCAGGTGGAGCCGCATGGTCGTTCCGCGCCCGACCTCGCTCTCGACCCGCACCTGCCCGCCCGACTGGCGCGCGAAGCCGTAGATCATGGACAGGCCCAGGCCCGTGC
>CAXTFP010000512.1:0-2950 GCA_964243135.1 uncultured Lichenihabitans sp. | reverse complement strand
TGGCCGGCGCGGTCCATCAGCACGGCGCCGGGCGTGCCGGAGGCCGCGGTCAGACGGTCGGCCTCGGCCATCTCCGCGGTGGTGAGGATCTCGACGGGTCGCCGCATGGCTGTCTCCCTGGGCCGTTCTGCGCCGGGCCGCCCGCGAAAGCGGCAGGGAGGACCAGCGATCCCGGCGGGGGCGGCCGATTGAGCCGTCGCGCGGCTGGCACGCCCGATGCTACTGTCGCGGCACCCGCCCGGCCACGCGTCCCCATCGCGGGGGCACGCCGCCAACGCCCGCGAGCCCGCACAGGTTTGGATCCCGCATGAAGAAGATCGAGGCCATCATCAAGCCCTTCAAGCTGGACGAGGTGAAGGAGGCCCTGCAGGACGTCGGCCTCCAGGGCATCACCGTGACGGAGGCCAAGGGCTTCGGGCGCCAGAAGGGCCACACCGAGCTCTACCGCGGGGCCGAATACGTCGTCGACTTCCTGCCCAAGGTGAAGATCGAGATCGTGCTCGGCGACGAGATGGTGGACCGCGCGGTCGACGCCATCCGCCGCTCGGCCCAGACGGGGCGCATCGGCGACGGCAAGATCTTCGTGTCGTCCATCGAGGGCGCGATCCGCATCCGCACGGGCGAGAGCGGCAACGACGCGATCTAGCTCCGGCCCCTTGCGCCGGGATCGGGCGGCCGGGTAGGCGTGGCGCGTCGCGTCCGCGCCCTCACCCGAAAGGCACAGCATGAAGACCGCCCAGGATGTCCTGAAAGCCATCAGGGACCAGGACATCAAATACGTCGACTTCCGCTTCACCGACCCGCGCGGCAAGTGGCAGCACGTCACCTTCGACGTGTCGGTCGTGGACGAGGAGGTCTTCGCCGAAGGCGTGATGTTCGACGGATCGTCGATCGCCGGCTGGAAGGCGATCAACGAGTCCGACATGACCCTGATGCCGGACCCCGAGACGGCCTGCATGGACCCGTTCTTCTCGGCCTCGACCCTGTCGGTCGTCTGCGACGTGCTGGAGCCGCTGACGGGCGAGCCCTACGGCCGCGACCCGCGCGGCGTCGCCAAGAAGGCCGAGGCCTACCTGAAGTCGACCGGCATCGGCGACGCCATCTTCGTCGGCCCGGAGGCCGAGTTCTTCGTCTTCGACGACGTGCGCTTCAAGGCCGACCCCTACAACACCGGCTTCGTGCTCGACGCCGCGGAGCTGCCCTCCAACACCGACACGGTTTACGAGGGCGGCAACCTCGGCCACCGCATCCGCACCAAGGGCGGCTATTTCCCCGTGCCGCCGCTCGACTCGGCCCAGGACATGCGCGGCGAGATGCTGGCCGCCATGGCCTCGATGGGCGTCAAGGTCGAGAAGCACCACCACGAGGTGGCGTCCTCCCAGCACGAGCTGGGCATGAAGTTCGACCGCCTGACCCTCATGGCGGACGGCATGCAGGTCTACAAATACTGCATCCACCAGGTGGCGCAGAGCTACGGCAAGTCCGCCACCTTCATGCCGAAGCCGGTATTCGGCGACAACGGCTCGGGCATGCACGTCCACCAGTCGATCTGGAAGGACGGAGCTCCGGTCTTCGCGGGCGACCGCTACGCGGACCTCAGCCGGGAATGCCTCTGGTACATCGGCGGCATCATCCGCCACGCCAAGTCGCTCAACGCCTTCACCAACCCGTCAACCAACTCCTACAAGCGGCTGGTACCCGGCTACGAGGCGCCCGTGCTGCTGGCCTATTCGGCGCGCAACCGCTCGGCCTCCTGCCGCATCCCCTACACGTCCAACCCCAAGGCGAAGCGCGTCGAGGTCCGCTTTCCCGACCCCGCGGCCAACCCCTACCTCGCCTTCGCGGCCATGCTGATGGCCGGCCTGGACGGGATCCAGAACAAGATCGACCCCGGCCAAGCCATGGACAAGGACCTCTACGACCTGCCCAAGGACGAGCTGGCGCAGATCCCCACCGTCTGCGGTTCGCTGCGCGAGGCGCTGGACAGCCTCGCGGCGGACCACGCCTACCTCACGGCCGGCGGCGTGTTCACGCCCGACCTCATCGAGAGCTACGTCGCGCTCAAGATGACGGAGGTGGCGCGCCTCGAGATGACGCCGCACCCGGTCGAGTACGACATGTACTACTCGGTCTGAGGAACACCGACCGGTCCCGGCGCGTCAGCCCCGGGCCGCGAGCCCGTCCCAGAAGGCGCAGCGGTGGCGGGCCGCGAAGTCCTCCGCCGGGCCGATCTCCCCGGGCGCGAAGCGCAGCACCGGGTCGGCCGGCGTGCTGAAACGCGCCCAGGCGAGCGCCTCGTCCGGCCGGCCCGCGGCCGCGAAGGCGCCCCAGGCCTCGCCCATCCGCGCGGACAGCCGCGCCTGATCGGCGTCGAAGCGCGACGGGTCGGCCAGGGCCCAGGGCCGGCCGAAGACGTAGGCGATCTCGGACGCGTGATAGCTCCCCGACGGCCCCGCGAAGGGCAGCGTCGGCAGGGCGAAGGGCGGATCGGGATCGTCGAACTCGTAGGCGTAGACCGGCACGGCGCGGCCGACCATCCGATCGAAGGCCAGCGCCGGGCAGGCGAAATAGCCGTCCGTCAGCACGGCCGCGTAGGCGGCCCGAGCCGAGGCGAAGCCCGCCGCCGGATAGGCCGCGAGGACGGCGCGCGCGCGCGGGCCGTAGAGCCGGGCGATCTCGGCCTCGTAGCTCGCCTCCGTGAGGAGGTCGGCCCGCAGCCCGCGCAGGTAGGAGAAGAGGCGCCCCTCGTCCCGGTCCGTGCCGTCGATCACCGGCACGCGGGCGAAGCGGCCGGACGCGAAGGCGTCGCGCGGCGGCAGGGGCAGCACGTCCCGGCCCGTGGCGGGCGACCAGGAGTTCGGCCCCGTCACGCCGGGCCGCTCCGGCGCGGCCTCGACGACCTCTTCGGCCGGCAGGGCGCGCAGGCAGGCCAGCGCGTCAGGGCCGGCGC
>CAXTFP010000511.1:0-2952 GCA_964243135.1 uncultured Lichenihabitans sp. | reverse complement strand
CCCGAGGCAGCGCCCGCGCCCCGCGCCAGGGCCGCGGCCCGTCCGGCCGTGGTCCCGGCCGTCGTCACCGCCGCGGCGCCCGAGCCCGCCGACGCGCAGCCGATCTTCGGCCATGGCCATGCGGTGGGGGGCGGGGACGAACAGTTCGAGCGCCGCCCGCTCGCCTCCGCGGTCCCCCGCGAGGTGGTGGCCTTCGACGGACCCCAGGCGCCCGGCACGATCCTCGTGTCGACGCAGGAAAGACGGCTCTATTACGTGCTGCCCGAGGGGCAGGCGATCCGCTATGGCGTCGGCGTGGGCCGCCCCGGGTTCGAGTGGTCGGGCGGCCAGACCATCACGGCCAAGCGCGAGTGGCCGGACTGGACCCCGCCGCCCGAGATGATCAAGCGCCGCCCCGAGATCCCGCACCACATGGCCGGCGGCATCGAAAATCCGCTCGGCGCCCGCGCCATGTACCTCGGCAGCACAGTCTACCGCATTCACGGCTCGAACGAGCCCGACACCATCGGGCAGGCCGTGTCGTCCGGCTGCATCCGCATGACCAACGAGGACGTGGCGGACCTTTACGAGCGCGCCAAGGTCGGCACGCGGGTGATCGTGGAGCGCTGATAGGTTGGTGGAGCCGATCAGGTTCTGCCCCGACCGCGGAAGGCCGAGCGCGTGCGACGCGATGCCGGGCGGCGCCCGCCCACCCGGCGCCGCTCAGGCGTCGGGCCATCGACCTCCACCGGCCAGGCCCGGAAGGACCGCGATCGCTCCATCGAGAGTCGACGGATCGGGCAGGTGCGAGCCGGGCGCCTCAAATTCGGACCGACGCGGGGGAGACCGCCTCCATGGCGGCCTCCCCCGGCTCGTCAGGCGGCCTTCTTGTTGACGATGGACTTCGCCACCTCGGTGAGGCGCTCGTCGCCGGTCTTCATCTCGTCGGTCAACTGCTTCAGCGCCTTGGCATCCTCTTCGAGGCCGAGGAACTTGGCGGTCGAGGCCAGCGTGCCGTAGGCCGCGATGTAGTAGTGGACCGCCACCTGCGAGGCCGCGATGATGCTGGCGTCCCGCACCGCGGGATCCTTGGCGGCCTGGATCATGTGCCCGCTGCCGGCGCGGATGCCCTGCATGATCACGTTGGGCGTGTCGCCGGCGGTGCCGCCGGCCCTTTCGATGAGCTGGCCGAGGGTCTGCGCGTGCTGCGCCATGACCTTGGTGCTCCCCGTCATGATCTCCTTCAGCTCCGGCGCGCTGATGGCGTTGGAGGTTTCGGCGGGATCGCCCTTGTCCTGATCGAGCGCCGAGCTGAGGGCCTGCAGGCCCTGGACGTACCAATCCTTGTAAGCTTCGTTTGCCATGGTGTTCGCTCCCCGCCGCCGCCGATGGCCCATGCCCCGGTGCGACGTCAGCCGAACGCCGACCATCTAGCCCTGTCCTCAGGGCTGCATCACCGGGCCGCAGGCCAGTGCGGACGCAGCCCCCCGAACGACGAAAAGCCCCCCGTCCGGCGGGGCGGGGGGCTTTTCGTCACCGCGGAACGCGGGATCGCTCAGTCGGCGTCGGCCGCGGCGGTCTTGGGCTTCAGCACCATGCGGCCGCGGTACATGCCGCTCTTCAGGTCGACGTGGTGCGGGCGGCGCAGCTCGCCCGAGTCCTTGTCCTCGACGTAGCTGGGCTGCGCCAATGCGTCGGCCGACCGGCGGAAGCCCCGCTTCATCGGCGATGTTTTCCGTTTCGGGACGGCCATATCGCTCTCCGTTTGAACCTCGTCCCCTGTCAAGGGACGGCGGGCCGCTCCGCCGGGGCGGGCAGCCGAAGGCCTCTTCCTAGCGCCGGTTCCGCGCGGGGGCCAGCCCAAACTTCAACCCCGGTCGTGCCGCGGTGCGGCTGCGTAGAAGGGACGCCGCGGGATCTGTTGCGGCGGCGCAACCATTCTTATATCCGGGACCGCCTGCACCGCTGGGGATGGATGAACGATGGCCGATGCGCAACCGCGTCCGGGGACGACGCGGCACCCGAGGCCGCTGTCGCCGCACCTCCAGGTGTACCGGCCCATGCTGACGATGATGATGTCGATCGCGCATCGCATCACCGGCATCGCGCTCTATGCCGGCACGCTGCTCCTCGTCTGGTACCTCATCGCGGCCGCCAGCGGCCCGCAGGCCTTCGCGCTCGCCGCCGGCTTCATGGCCTCGTGGCTCGGGCTGCTCATCCTGTTCGGCTTCACCTGGGCCATGTTCCACCACCTGCTCGGCGGCATCCGTCACTTCATTTGGGACGCCGGCTACGGCATGGACCACCCCGAGCGGGAATATCTGGCCCAGGCCACCCTCGCGGGCGGCATCCTGCTCACCGTGCTGGTGTGGGCGCTGGCCTTCCTGACGCGCTGAGGCGACCCCCATGAGCATGAACCCCGATCAGATGCGGACCGACCTGCGTCGCGTCCGCTATCTCGGCTCGGCGCGGTCCGGCACCACCGGCGCGGCCCACATGCGCCTGACCTCGCTGGCCCTGGTGCCGCTGACCTTCGGCTTCGTGTGGCTGGTGCTGTCCCTCGTCGGCAAGACCTACGGCGCGGCGCTGGCGACGTTGTCGCAACCGCTGCCCGCCATCTTCCTGCTGCTGTTCATCCTGGCCAGCATCTACCATATGCAATTGGGGATGAGGACCATCGTCGAGGACTACGTCCACGGCGAACACGCCAAGGACTGGACGCTGGCGGCCAATCTCTTCTTCTGCTTCGTCGTCGGCATAGCCTGCGTCTATGCCGTGATGCGGCTCAGCTTCATGTGATGCGCGCAACGCCGGCCCGGGCCCGCCATGGGCGGCCGGCCGGCTTCGGAGACGGTGCGAGATGGCCAAGAGCGGCAGTGCGACCAACGGCAGCGCGATCGACGGCAGGGCGGGGCCGTCCTACCCGATCACGGACCACACCTTCGACGTGCTGGTGGTGGGGGCGGGCGGCGC
>CAXTFP010000510.1:0-2954 GCA_964243135.1 uncultured Lichenihabitans sp. | reverse complement strand
CGCCGCGCAGCGCTCGGCCCTGGCCAAGACGCTCGGCCTCGGCCGCAAGCCCGCCCCCGCGGCGGAAGCCCCCGCGCCGGAGCCCGAGCCCGCCGCCGAAGCGCCCAAGCGGACCCGCAAGTCCTCCAAGGAAGCTCACGCCAAGGCGGCTTGAGATCGACGGGCGGCCGGGACCTCGCAGGATGGCCCCGGTCGGCGCCCCCATGGCGCAGATGCAGCGTCAGGACGCCGTCCGATCCGGGCAGACCGCGTCGGCAACGGGGAGCGCGGCCTGACCGCTGGCCGGCGCCGACCCCGCGTGCCAGTCTCCGACCCCGGGGAAGCTCGGGATCCGGGGGGCACGATGGATTATATCGGCGGGTGTCAGTGCGGGGCGGTGCGGTATCGGGCGGAGGGCCCGCGGGACCGCGCCAGCATCTGCCACTGCCGTATGTGCCAGAAGGCGTCGGGCGCGCCCTTCATGGCTTTCGTGCGTTTCCCCGCTGCGAACGTGTCCTGGTCGGCGGCGCCCGCCACCTTCTCGAGCTCGAACAGCGTCGAGCGGGGCTTCTGCCGGGACTGCGGGACGCCCCTGACCTACCGCAACGTCGAGGGGCCGAACATCAGCCTGACGTTGAACAGCCTGGACGACCCAGGCGCGGTCACGCCGGAGTTCAGCTTCGCGCACGGTCAGAAGGTTTCCTGGCTCGACCACCTCGACGGCCTGCCCGTCGTCGAGCTGGACAGGCCGGGCGCCCCGGCGATCGTGAGCCGCCAGTACCCGGACGGCTGAGCGAAGCTCTTCTTGGGGCAGCGCGCCCTTTACGGGCCCGGCGGGCGGCACCACACTGGCGCCATGACGACATCCCCCGCCGACCCCCTCGACCGCGCCCTGTCGGCCTTGCCGCGCCGCTATCCGGGGCCGGGCGGGGCGGTCGCGGTGCTGCGCGACGGCGCGGTGCTGGCGCGCCACGCCTGGGGCTGGGCCAATGCGGAGCGGCGCATCCCTTTCACGCCGCGCTCGCTGTTCCGCCTGTGCTCGATCACCAAGCAGTTCACCTGCGCGCTGCTGCTCGACCTCCATCCCGACCCGACGGCGCTCGACGGAGAGGTGCGGGCCCGGCTGCCCCTGCTGGAGGGGGCGGCGCCGGGCACGCTGCACCCCGCCCACAGTCAGTGGGGCCTGCGCGACTACTGGGCCGTGGCGATGCTGCTCGGCGCCCCGGCCGAGTCCGACTTCGGCGGCGAGGAGGCCGCGGCGGTGACCGGCGGCACCCGCACGCTGCAGTTCGCGCCCGGCACCCGCTATTCCTACTCCAACGGCAATTTCCGGCTTCTGTCCGACATCGTCGAGGCGCGGGCCGAGCGGAGCTTCGCCGAACTGCTGCGCGAGCGGGTCTTCGGGCCAGCCGGCATGGAGGGCGCGATGCTGGCCGCCGACACGCGGGCCCTGCCGGACGGGACCGAGGGCTACGAGGGCCACCCGGCCGACGGCTTCCGCCCCGCGGTGAACCGCGTGCTGTGGACGGGCGACGCCGGGCTCGGGGCCAGCCTCGACGACATGATCGCCTGGGAGCGGCACCTCGACGCGACGCGCGGCGACGAGGCCTCGCCCTACCGCCGCCTGTCCGCGCCCGTCGCCTTCGCGGACGGCGCGCCCTCGGCCTACGGCTTCGGCCTCGCCCGCCGCCCGGAGCTGGGCCGCGCCGTCACGGGCCACGGCGGCGCGCTGCGCGGCTGGCGCAGCCACCGGCTCTACGTCCCGTCGGAGCGCGTCAGCGTCGTGGTGATGTTCAACCACTTGGCGGACGCGCGGGC
The DNA here is from genome assembly GCA_964243135.1 of uncultured Lichenihabitans sp. Lineage (GTDB taxonomy): Bacteria > Pseudomonadota > Alphaproteobacteria > Rhizobiales > Beijerinckiaceae > Lichenihabitans. Next base: position 1,157 of record CAXTFP010000510.1, on the reverse strand, counting down.
CGCGGCCCTCGACCTCCTGGCCGCCGTCCTCGGCGAGGACCGGATCCCGCCGCCCGTCCCGCTGCCGATGCCGGACTGGCTCAGCGCCTATATCGAGCCCGAGACCGGCCTCGCGGTCCGGCTGGAGGCGGCCGAGCCCGGGCAGGTGGACCTCCGCTTCGTCCGCTCGGCCGAGCGGCTCGACCTGCAACCCGACGGCACGGCCCTGGGCCGGGACGGCACGCGGCTGCGCCCCGGCGACGGCGGGCTCTGGCTCGACCGCCCGGACGACAACCAGAGCAGCCTCCTCCGACGCTGCGGCGCGGCCGACGGGGCGCGGCACCTCGACCTGCCCGGCCTCTACCGCTGCGCCGAGCTCGACGCCGAACTCACCGTGTCGGACGCGGGCGGCGTGCTCTACGGCGCCTTCTCGGGCGCGCTGGGCCGCGGCCGCATGGAACTGCTCGACCCCGTGGCGCCCGATGTCCTGGCGCTGCCGTGCCCGCGCGCCCTCGACCACACGCCGCCGGGCGACTGGACCCTGGCGTTCCGCCGCGACGCCGCGGGGCGGGTCGCGGGCGTCGAGGTGGGCTGCTGGCTGGCGCGGCGGCTCTCCTACGCGCGGGTCGGCGCGGGGGGAGGGGAGCGTTGAAGGTCCACGCGCTGCGGCTGCCGGACGGCCACGAGATCAGCGACGAGCGGACGCGCCTCGATATGGGCTTCGTCCACCGCTCGCTGGCGGAGGTCTACTGGGCCGTCGGCCGCCCGCGCGCGGTGACGGAGCGCAGTTGGGCCAACTGCCTCTGCTTCGGCGTCTATGCCCCGGACGGCCGCCAAGCCGGCTTCGCCCGCGTCCTGACCGACTATGCCCTGCGGGCCCACCTCGGGGACGTCTTCATCCGGCCCTCCTCGCGGGGCTCGGGGCTCGGCCGAGCCCTGGTGGCGGCCGTGCTGGACCATCCCGAACTCGCGACGGTCGGCCGTTGGACGCTCACCACGGCCGACGCGCAGGCGCTCTACGCGCGGTTCGGGTTCCGCGTCGCGGAGGCCGACGGGGCCTGGATGACGCTGGACCGACGCGCTGCGGCCGGCCCGCAGGGGAGGCCGGACGGCGGCTGACCGGCCCGGTCACGGCTCCCGCCGGCGCGGCGCCGCCGCCCAGGCCGCCAGCACCGCCC
>CAXTFP010000509.1:0-2960 GCA_964243135.1 uncultured Lichenihabitans sp. | reverse complement strand
TCTCGATGCCGAACTGCTTCAGCGTGTGGGCGAACAGCGCCCAGGTGCCGCCGTAGAGGTCGGTCGAGCTCACGATGTTGTCGCCGGCCTCGGCCAGGGTCAGCACGGCAAAGGCCGAGGCGGTCTGCCCGGACGCCAGGGCCAGCGCCGCGGCACCGCCCTCGATGGCCGCGAGGCGCTGCTCGAAGGCGTCCTGCGTCGGGTTGGTCATGCGGGTGTAGACGTGGCCGAGCTCCTCCAGGGCGAAGAGGCGCGACGCGTGGGCCATGTCCTGGAACTGGAACGAGGTCGTCTGGTAGATCGGCACCGCGACGGCGCCGGTCGCGGGGTCCACCCGGTACGCGCCCCCGTGCAGCGCGAGGGTCTCGAAATGCCGGCTGTCCGTGGTCATGGCAAAGTCCTCCTGTGGCGCGGGTCGCGCGCGGATGCGGTCGGTCGTGGAAAGTGTCAGGCGGCAGCCGTCCGCTGCGCGCCGCCGGTCCACGGCTCCGGTGCGGGATCGAGCAGGTCGGCGTGGTGGCGCTGGGCCACGTCGGGGTGCGAGCGCAGGCGGCCCTTGAGGTAGTTGCGCCCGACGTCGTGGAAGAGCGGGTTCAGCGGGTCCTGCGTGAGGCCGCCGGCCTGGGCCGCGAGGTCGGGGGCGAGGTCCAGGAGCGGAACCGTGGCGTCGAGCCGCGCGCCCAGGAAGAAGGCGATCGACAGCCGCTCGGCCGAGCCCGGCGGCGACACGACGCGGTGCACGTTGGCCTTGAGGAAGCCGTTCGAGGCGAGTTCGAGGATCTCGCCGATGTTGATCACGAACGTGCCCTCGATCGGCGGCGCGTCGATCCAGCCGTCCTCGCCTTGAACCTGCAGGCCCGCCTGCTCGTCCTGCAGCAGCACGGTGACGAAGCCCGAATCCTTGTGGGCCCCGACGCCCTGCCGGTCGTCGTCCGAGCGGCCGGGATAGCGGATAATCTTGAGCAGTTGATGCGCCTCGGGCGCGTAGATCGGCTCGAAGACGTCCTCGGGCTGGTCGAGCGCGGCCGCGAAGGCGCGCAGCACCCGGATGGCCAGGGCCGTGACGACCCGCTGGTATTCCAGCACCGCCGGCCGCAGCGCCGGCAGGGCCTCCGGCCACTGGTTGGGGCCCTGCAGCCGCGTCCACGCCGGGGCTTCCGGGTCGGGCCGCGCGACTTGGCGCTCGGGGCCGATGTCGATCTGCTCGCGCCAGTCGGGCCGGCCGCGCGTGTGTTCGAGCCCGGCCCGGTTGTAGCCGCGGAAATGGGGGGAGTCGACCATGGCGATGGCGAGCTTGTCGGCCTCCGGCAGGGCGAAGAAGCTCTTCGCGAGCCCGCGCAGCTCGCGGATCAGCTCCGGCGCGATGCCGTGCCCGGCGAGGTAGAAGAACCCCGGCCCCCGCGCCGCCGCGCGGAGCTCGGCCAGGAACGCCGTGCGGTCGCCACCGCCGCGGTCGAAGCGCCCGATGTCGAGGACGGGAAGGGCTTCGGCCGTCACCGAGCCGCTCCCCTGAGGGTCGCGCTGTCGGCAACGTGCGCGTTTCCGCAGGTCGGAAGTGCGGGGTGTCGCGCGGGCGGCGGCGCGAGATCGGCCTCGCGGCCGAAGGGGGCGGGATAGGCTCGATCGGCGAGCAGCCTGTTGGCGCTGAGCTGTGACATGGGGTTCTCCCGGCGGGACACGGCCACGCATCACGGGGCGAGTCTCCGACGGTCCAGCGGTCCATGTCAATAGTCTATTTCGTAGATAGACATTGATGTCTCGATCTGCTTTTCTCGGGCATCGCCGCGGCGGAGGAGGGTCCCTGATCCTCGATCCGCGCCCCCAGGAGACCTCCGATGTCGCTCGCCTCCGCACTGGACAGCACGAGGGCCGCCGTCCGCGCGGCCCTGCCGCCCTCGACATACGACGCCATCGCGCGGTCGATCGCCGACCTGCGTGAGACGGGCCTCGCCGAACGCGCCCTCGGCGTCGGCGACCGCGTCGCGTTGCCGGTGCTGAGAACGGTCGACGACCGGCCGATCGACCTCGCCGAGGCCGCCGCGGGGCGCCCCGTGGTGCTGCTCTTCTACCGCGGTGGCTGGTGCCCCTAATGCAACACCACGCTGCGGGCCTATGCGGAGGCGCTGCCCCGCATCGAGGCCGCGGGCGGCACGCTGATCGCCGTGACGCCCGAGCATCCCGAGCGCGCGGCCGAGACGGCGCGAGACGGCGGCCTCACCTTTCCCGTCGCGGTCGACCGCGGCAACCTTTTCGCCAAAGCCCTGGGCCTCGCCTTCGCGCTGCCCGAGGACCTGCGCCCGCTCTACCGCGACATCGGCATCGACCTGCCGGCCCGGAACGGCGACGCCAGCCATGAGCTGCCGATCCCGGCCACCTACGTGCTGGACGCGTCGGGCCGGATCGCCTTCGCTCACGTCGACGCCGACTTCACGACGCGCGCCGACCCGGACGCCGCGGTGGCGGCCGTCGAGCGGCTCGGGCGGGGCGGGGCCGGGCGCGAGCACGCCGCCTGACCACCGTCCCGTCCCCACCGGAGATCCCGCCCGTGAGCCCGCAGCCCCTCGATCCGCCGGCCTTCGACCCTCACCCGAACGCCCACCGGATCACCTCCGACGCCGAGGCCGTGGCGGTCGCCCGAGCGCTGGCGGCCGACCTCGCCGTCGAGGCCGCCGAGCGCGACCGCACGCGCCGCCTGCCCGCGGCGGAACTCGACCGTTTCTCGGCCTCGGGCCTGTGGGGCATCACGGTCCCGAAGGCCTACGGCGGGGCGGAGGTGTCCTTCGCGACCCTGGCCGAGGTGATCGCGGTCGTCTCGGCGGCCGATCCCTCGATCGGCCAGATCCCCCAGAACCACCTCGCGGCCCTGGACGCGATCCGCGTCACCGGCAGCGAGGAGCAGAAGCGCCTGTGGTTCGGCCGCGTCCTGCAGGGCTACCGACTGGGCAACGCCTTCTCGGAGG
>CAXTFP010000508.1:0-2981 GCA_964243135.1 uncultured Lichenihabitans sp. | reverse complement strand
GCCTTCCACCGGCTGTCCTCGGCCGCGCCCGCGGCCCGCGTGGCGCTCTACGCGCTGGGCGACCCGGCCCTGCTGGCCGCCGCCACGGCCGAGGTGGTGGAAGCGCTGCGCGGCTGCGGGCTCGCCGGCCCAGGGAGCGACGTGCTCGACCTCGGCTGCGGCATCGGCCGCTTCGCGGCCGCACTGGCGCCCGGCGTCCGCTCGGTGCTGGGCCTCGACCTGTCGCCCGGCATGGTCGAGGAGGCGCGGCGGCGCGTGCGTGCCCCGAACGTCCGCTTCGCGGTCGGCACCGGCCGCGACCTCGCGGGCGTGTCGTCGGGGAGCCTCGACCTCGTGCTGGCGGCCGACGTCTTCCCCTATCTCGTCGAGGCCGGACTCGCCGCCGCCCACGTCGCCGAGATCGCCCGCGTGCTCCGGCCCGGCGGCGCGGCCGTCCTGCTCAACTATTCCTACCGCGGCGACCTAGAGCGCGACCGGGCGGAGCTCGCGGAGGCCGCGGCGCGCCACGGCCTGTCGCTCGGGCGCAGCGGTGAGCGGCCGTTCCGGCTGTGGGACGGGGCCGTGTTCACCATGGCGCGGGACCGCTGAGGACGCCGGCCACGGGCGCCCGGATCGGGGCCGCGTGGACCTACTCGGTCAGCGCGGGATAGAGCGAGGCGATCAGCAGTGCCCCCATGACGAGGTTGAAGGCCCGCAGCACCGCCGGCCGCTGCAGCGCTTGCCGCAGCGCCGTGCCGAACAGCACCCAGGAAGCCGTGCACGGCAGGCCGACGAGGCCGAACACCAGCGCCACGATCCCCACGGTGCGGGTGTAGTCGGCCGGGTTCGTGTAGGTGGCGACCGCCGTCAGCGCCATGATCCAGGCCTTGGGGTTGACCCATTGGAAGGCGCCGGCCTGCGCGAAGCTCATCGGCCGCCCGCCCGCGACCCCGGGCCTGACGGGCGCCGCGCGGGCCAGCTTGACCGCGAGGTACACCATGTAGGCGGCCCCGAGCCACTTCAGGCCGACCAGCAGGGCCGGGAAGCGCGTGAAGATCCCCGCGAGCCCGAGCCCCACCAGGGCCACCATCAAAGAGAAGCCCAGCGCCACGCCCATCATGTGGGGCATCGTGCGGCGGATCCCGAAGTTCACGCCCGAGGTCATCAGCATCAGGTTGTTGGGGCCGGGCGTGATCGAGCTGGCGAAGCAGAAGGCCGCGAGGCCCCAGAGCAGCGAGGCCGGCATGGCGGCCTCACATCCCGTCCGGGCCGCGGGAGATGGCCGCGACGCCGGTGCGCGACACCTCCACGAGGCCCACGGGGCGCATCAGCTCGACGAACTGGTCGATCTTTGAGGGCGCGCCGGTCAGCTCGAAGGTGAAGCTTTCCGTCGTGGCGTCGACGACGCGGCCCCGGAAGGCTTCGGACAGGCGCAGCGCCTCCATCCGGTTCTCGCCCCTGCCGCGCACCTTCACCATGGCGAGCTCGCGCTCGACGAAATGGCCCTGGACCGTGAGGTCGGTGACGCGGTGCACGGGGACCAGCCGCTCCAACTGGTGGCGGATCTGCTCGACGGCCTCCGGCGTGCCGGACGTCACGATGGTGATGCGCGACATGTGCTCGGCGTGCGCCACCTCGGCGACCGTGAGGCTCTCGATGTTGTAGCCCCGACCGGAGAACAGCCCGACGACGCGCGCCAGCACGCCGGGCTCGTTGTCGACCAGCACCGACAGGGTGTGGGGTTCGGTGTTGGAGGTCGCGAGGACCGAGGAATAGGGCGAAGGGGGACCAGGGGGTGGGGCGGTGAGGGCGTTCATGGGGAGTCTCGCGACGTGGGGAGTGGCGCCCTTCTCCCCGCCGGGGAGAAGGTGGCCCGAAGGGCCGGATGAGGGGGGATCCGCGATCAGCGGATCCTGTAGCGGTCATAGAGTTCCAGGCAGCCGTCCAGTGCCGCCACGATCGTCTCGCAGACCGCAGCGATGTCGAACACGACCTCGTGATTCCAGAAGCGGAGAACCCTGAAGCCCTGAGCGACGAGGAAGGCATCCCGGCGCTCGTCGCGGCGGTTTTCGGCGTGTTGCGCGCCGTCGAGTTCGACGATCAGCCTGGCCTCGCGGCAGTCGAAATCGGCGAAGAACGGCCCGACCGGCATCCGTCGGACGAACTTGCGGCCGCCGAGCCGCCTGTCCCGCAGGCGGCTCCACAGCTGGCGCTCGACCTCCGTGCTGTCGCGGCGGAGCGAGCGGGCGCGGGCGATGATCGAGGTCGCATCTGCCACGTCGGATCCCCCCTCATCCGCCCGCTTCGCGGGCACCTTCTCCCCGGAGGGGAGAAGGGCGAGCCCCGCAGGTGCCACTATGCGCGTCGACACCTTCTCCCGCAGGCGGGAGAAGGGAACACATTCACACCAGCATCTTGCCCTTCTCGTCGATGACGGCGCCAAGGTCGGGGGCGCCCCAGTCGTCGATGCCGGTGGGGAGGAGCATTTCGTTGTGGGCCTTGCCCGAGGGGATCATCGGGAAGCAGTTCTCCTCGCGCTCCACCACGCAGTCGAAGATCACCGCCCGCGGCGTGTCGATCATCCGCAGGATGGCCTCGTCGAGCTCGGCCGGGTCGTCGCAGCGGATGCCGACCGCGCCGTAGGCCTCGGCCAGCTTCACGAAGTCCGGCAGGGCTTCCGAGTAGCTTTCCGAGTAGCGCGAGCCGTGCAGCAGCTCCTGCCACTGGCGCACCATGCCCATGTAGCTGTTGTTGAGGATGAACACCTTGACCGGCAGCCGGTACTGCAGGGCCGTCGACATCTCCTGCATGTTCATCAGGATCGAGGCCTCTCCGGCGATGTCGATGACCAGTGCCTTGGGATGCGCCATCTGCACCCCGATGGCGGCCGGCAGCCCGTAGCCCATGGTGCCGAGGCCACCGCTCGTCATCCAGCGGTTGGGTTCCTCGAAGCCGTAGTGCTGGGCGGCCCACATCTGGTGCTGGCCCACTTCCGTCGTGAT
>CAXTFP010000507.1:0-2982 GCA_964243135.1 uncultured Lichenihabitans sp. | reverse complement strand
GGATCTTGCCGCGGATCGGCAGGATCGCCTGCGTCTTGCGGTCGCGCGCCTGCTTGGCCGAGCCGCCGGCGCTGTCGCCCTCGACGATGAACAGCTCGGACCCCTGGGCGGCCGTGTTCAGGCAGTCGGCGAGCTTGCCGGGCAGGCGCAGCTTGCGGGTGGCGGATTTGCGCGCCACGTCCTTGTCGGCCTTGCGGCGCAGCCGCTCGTCGGCCCGCTCGATGCTCCAGTCGAGCAGCTTGGTGGCCTGCGACGGACTCGCGGCGAGCCAATGGTCGAAGCTGTCGCGCAGGGCGGCATCGACGATGCGTCCGGCCTCGACCGTCTGCAGCCGGCCCTTGTTCTGGCCCTGGAACTCAGGCTCGCGGATGAACACGGACAGCAGCGCCGCGCAGTTGCTCATCACGTCGTCGGCCGTTACGTTGGCGGCCCGCCGGGTCTGGCCGACGCGCTCGGCGTGGTCCTTCAGGCCGCGCAGCAGGGCGGTGCGCAGCCCGTTCTCGTGCGTGCCGCCCTGGGGCGTGGGGATGGTGTTGCAGTAGGAATGCACGAAGCCGTCGTCGTCGGCGAGCCAGGCCACCGCCCATTCGAGCGAGCCGTGGCCGCCCGCCTTCGTCACCTTGCCCGTGAAGGGCGCGTCGGTGACGAAGCTTCGGCCCTCGACCTCCTGGGCCAGGTGGTCCTTGAGCCCGCCGGGGAAGCGGAACGTGGCCTCCTCGGGCGTCGCCGTGCCCGCGACGAGCTCGGCCGCGCAGTGCCAGCGCACCTCGACGCCGCCGAACAGGTAGGCCTTGGAGCGCGACATGCGGAACAGCCGCGCCGGCTCCAGCCTCGCCCCGATGCCGAAGATCTCCGGGTCGGGCGTGAACCGCACCTTGGTGCCGCGGCGGTTGGCGACGCGGCCCACCGTCTCCAGCGGGCCCAGCGGCAGCCCGCGGGCGAAGCTCTGCCGGTACAGCGTCTGGCCGCGCGCCACCTCGACGTCGAGCCGCTCGGCCAGGGCGTTGACCACCGAGATGCCGACGCCGTGCAGCCCGCCCGAGGTCTGGTAGGCGCCCGAGTCGAACTTGCCGCCCGCGTGCAGCGTCGTCATGATGACTTCGAGCGCCGAGCGGTCCGGGAACTTCGGATGCGGGTCGACCGGGATGCCGCGGCCGTTGTCCGAGACCGAGACGGAGCCGTCGGCGTCGAGCGCCACGTCGATGCGGTTGGCGTGGCCCGCCACGGCCTCGTCCATGGCGTTGTCGATCACCTCGGCGAAGAGGTGGTGCAGCCCGGCCTCGTCCGTGCCGCCGATATACATGCCGGGCCGGCGCCGCACCGGCTCCAGCCCCTCCAGCACCTCGATCGAGGCCGCCGTGTAGCCCGATTCGTCCGGCGTGCCGTCGCGGGGCGCCGGGCGTCGCCGCCCCTTGCCGGCCTCGACGCCCTCGGCCGCCGGCACGTCGTCGTTGGTCGCCAGGGCGAAGAGGTCGGCGGGGGAGGCGAGAGCGGCTGCGGCGGACCGTTTCGGCATCGGTGGGGCTTTCGTCGGATGCGGGAGCGGGAACAGACCGTAAACATAGGGACTGCTTCGTTAACATCAAAGCGTGTCGCCATCGAGCGCCTTCCGCGCTACGAGGTCCGTTTCCCCGCCGAAGGACGCGCCCCGCCTTGCTCGATCAGCCCCGCCCGGCGTCCACGCCCGACCCGCGCCCGCTCGTGCTCGACGTCGGCCGGTCCTGGCTCGGCCGCGCGTGGCGGCCCCGGCTCGACGAGGCCGGGACGCGACGGGCCATGGCGATGGCGCAGGCGCACGGGATGCCGGACCTCCTGTCGCGCGTGCTGGCGAGCCGCGGCCGCGACGCCGCCGACTGCCCGGCCTACCTCGATCCCTCGCTGCGCGCCCTGATGCCCGACCCCGACGTGCTGCGGGACATGGGGGCGGCGGTAGAGCGCCTCGTCCGCGCCGTGCGGGCCGGCGAGCGGGTGGCGGTGCTCGGCGACTACGACGTCGACGGCGCCGCGGCCGCAGCCCTGCTCGTGGCCTACCTCCGCGCCGCCGGGCTCGACCCGGCGGTCCACATCCCGGACCGGCTGGTCGACGGCTACGGGCCGAGCCTCGCCGCGGTCGGCGCCCTGGCGGACGGGGGCGCCACGCTGCTGGTGACGGTGGACTGCGGCTCCACGAGCCACGCGCCCCTGGAGGAGGCGGCGCGGCGCGGGCTCGACAGCCTCGTCATCGACCATCACCAGGTCGGCGCCGAGCTGCCGCGCGCCGTGGCGCTGGTGAATCCCAACCGGCAGGACGACCTGTCCGGCCTCGGGCACCTGTGCGCGGCCGGCACGGTCTTCATGGTGCTGGTGGCGCTCCACCGCGCCCTGAAGGCGCAGGGCTTCTGGGACGGGCGCGCGGCGCCCGACCTGCTGGCCGCGCTCGACCTCGTGGCGCTGGCGACGGTCGCGGACGTCGTGCCGCTCGTCGGACTCAACCGCGCCTTCGTGTCGAAGGGGCTGGCCGTGATGGCCCGCCGGGGCCGCCCGGGCTTGGCGGCGCTGTTCGACGTGGCGGGCGCCGAGGGCGCGCCGACACCTTTCCACCTCGGCTTCCTGGTCGGCCCGCGCATCAACGCGGGCGGGCGCATCGGCGACTCGGCCCTGGGCACCCGGCTCCTGCTGACGGCCGACCCCGTCGAGGCGTCCCGCGTCGCGGCCGACCTCGACCGGCTGAACCGCGAGCGCCGCGTCATCGAGGCCGCGGCCCTGGAGGAGGCCGAGGCCGAAGCGCTGGCGACGCTCGCCACGGACGACGGCCACGCGGTCGTGGTGGCGGCCGCCGAGGGCTGGCACCCCGGCGTGGTCGGCCTCGTGGCGGCGCGGCTGCGCGAGCGCTTCGACCGCCCGGCCTTCGCCATCGCGCTCCGCGGCGACACCGGCACCGGCTCGGGCCGCTCGGTCCCGGGCGCCGACATCGGCGCCGCCGTCCGCCTCGCGGTCGAGCGG
>CAXTFP010000506.1:0-2985 GCA_964243135.1 uncultured Lichenihabitans sp. | reverse complement strand
ACCGCTGGCCTCTGCAGTGCGATTGCAGCGCTCTCCCATCTGAGCTACAGCCCCAGCGAGGCTGGTTGATAGAGACCACGTCCGACCCTGTCAATCGCGATCGACGGGCCGTCACGGCCCTGGACCATTGCTGCCGCATGGCGCCGGGAAGGCTGCGCGCCGGCAGGCGAAGCGGCGGCGCTCCGATCTCGCGCCTTCGACGGGGGAGAGGCCGGCCCCGTCCGGGCCGGCCTCCGACGCGTGGCGCCTTCGGTCGAAGGCGCCGGGGCTCACTGGCCCTTGTGGCTTTCCATGTAGGCCTTGGTGTGGTGATGCACGTTGCCCTGGGCGTCCGTGTATTCGCGGGACTTCAGCTCGGCGTCCGAGTCGGAGGCGGGCTCGGCTTTCTGGGGCTCGTCGGCGGGCTTGGCGTGGGTGGCCTTGGCCGGGGCCTTGCCCTCGTGGGCGGGCGCCTCGTGGGACTTGGCGGACGCCTTCGGCTCCGCGTGGGCCTTCTCGTCCGGGTGGGTCTTCTCGGCGTGGGCCTTGGGGGCCTCGCCGCCCTTGTGGCCTTTCAGGCGGCCGTCGTGCTCCGGATCCTTGACTTCGCCCTGGTGGCCGGTGGTCTTCGTCGCCATGATGATCATCCCTCGTGTCGCGCGGGACCACCCGCCGGCTCGCGCCGGAGGCCCTTCCCGGTCCGTGGACCGGAGCGTTTCGTCCCGTCGCGGACACAAGTCGGAGCCCGGCCCGGCAGTTCCGGGCGCCCTGGGGATAAGGGGAGACCGGCGCTGCGGCGTCCGCGCGCGGCCGGGGAATGGAACTTTCGCGTCAGATCCGAGCCGTCGCGTCCGGCCCGGAGCCGGGGCCGAGCAGCCGGGCGCGCGGGCGCAGAAACGTCTGCCGCCCATCCTTGAAGCCGAGCTCGGGCGCCACGATGCCCGCCACCACGTCGGCGCGGCTCGCGGCGTCGAAGGCCACGAAGGTGGCGGGGCCGCCGACCGCGATCGCGTAGTCGGGCAGCCCCATCACGCGGGCGGCCGAATCCGTGACGAGGTCGAGGCAGCCGCGCAGCGCGTCATCGCCGGCGCGCTGCGCCACGTTGGCGTAAAGGTTGGCGATCCGCACCAGCGAGCCGTCGCCGTAGGGCGTGAAGGGGTTGCGCAGGTTGTTGGTGGCGACCGAGCAGGTGACGCCGGCCTCCGTCAGCCGGTGGGCGGGCGCCACCCCGCGCGGGACGTCGTGGGTGGCGCCGCGCCCCATGAGGAACAGGTCGGTGGCGGGCAGCACCGTCACGGCCACCCCCGCTCCGGCCAAGCGCCGCGCCGCCGCGGCGAAGCGCTCGGGCGGCAGGGCCGACAGCTTGGTGACGTGGCCGATCGCCGTGCGCCCGCCCCAGCCGCGCCGCTCCGCCTGCCGGCACACCTCGTCGAGGTCGAGCGAGGCGGCGTCGAGCGAGAAGTCGAGGTGGAGGTCGACGTCGAGGTCGCGCTCGGCCGCGAGATCGAAGATGCGGGCGATCTGGCTGTGGGCGTCGCGGTCGATGTAGGGGGCGCCACCGATGAGGTCGGCGCCGAGGTCCAGCGCCGCCACCAGCACGGCGTCGCAGCCGGGGTCGTCGAGCAGCCCCTCCTGCGGGAAGACGCAGATCTGGAGGTCGATCGCCCAGGCGTAGTCGCGCTTCAGGCGGTGCAGCGCCTTGAGGCTCGTCAGCCCCACCCGGGGGTCGACCTCGACGTGGGTCCGCATGCGGTTGGTGCCGTGGATGATCGCCATCTCCAGCGTCCGCCGGGCGCGCGCGTAGACGTCCTCCTCGGTGAAGGAGCGCTTGGCCTCCGCCACGGCCCGCACGGCGCCGGCGAGGTCGCCCGAGCCGCAGGCGCAGCGCCCGTCGAGGCAGGACTTGTCGAGGTGGACGTGAGTGTCGACCAGCCCCGGCAGGACGAGGCGCCCGCCGAGGTCGACCTCCGCGGCCTCGCAGGCGAGGGCGGGGCCGATCGCGGCGATGCGCGCGCCCGCGATGCCGATGTCGATCGGGCCCCGGCCGTCGCCGAGGTCGGCGCGGCGGATCACGGTGTCGAGCGTCATGGCCGGGCCTCGCGCCGCGGGCGGGCGATCCCGATCGCACCCGGCCGCCGCCCGGCCGCGATGGGACCACGATCGGGGCGTTCATGGAAACCCGGCACGCCGGCCGCCCCGCGGGCGCGGCCGGCCGGATGGGGGCGGGGGTGCCGCCGGTCGCACAGGGGAGGCCCGATGTTTCGCAGAATGAAGACCGGCGCGGCCGAGGGGGAGGCGGACGTGCGCGCGGCCGTCATCGACGCCCAGCGGGCCGAGCAGCGCAACGCGGAGTCGCTCCTGTCACGCCTGTGCGAGATCCGCGACGCGCCGGTGGCGCGGGGGTCGGAGGAGGCGCGGGCACGGCTCGACCGCGACATCGCCGCGGTGGCGGGCCGCGTGGAGCGGGCCCTGCGGCGCCAGTCCGAGCTGATGATGCGCACGGGGCCGGACCCGCGCCGCGGGTGAACGGGACGGGGCGGCCCGGAGGCCGCCCCGATGGCGCCGCCGTTCAGTCGGCCATCTCCTTGGTGCGCTCGGCGCGCTTGCGCTCGTTCGGGTCGAGTTTGGTCTTGCGCAGGCGGATCGACTTCGGCGTCACCTCGACGAGCTCGTCGTTCTCGATATAGGCCAGCGCCTTCTCCAGCGTCATGCGGATCGGGGGCGTGAGGCGCACGGCCTCGTCCTTGCCGGCCGCGCGGATGTTGGTGAGCTTCTTGCCCTTGAGCACGTTCACCTCGAGGTCGTTCTCGCGGGTGTGCTCGCCGATGATCATGCCCTGGTACACCTTCCAGCCGGGCTCGATCATCATGGGGCCGCGGTCCTCGAGGTTCCACATGGCGTAGGCCACGGCCTCGCCCGCGTCGGTCGACAGCAGCACGCCGTTGCGGCGCCCCGCCACCTCGCCCTTCCAGGGCGCGTAGGCGTGGAACAGCCGGTTCATGATGG
>CAXTFP010000505.1:0-2989 GCA_964243135.1 uncultured Lichenihabitans sp. | reverse complement strand
CGGGCCCGTAGATCTCCTCGGCGTCGACCTCCTGGGCCAGGGCGGCGCGGATCGGGGTCACGGCGAAGGCCGCCAGCAGGGCGGCCCCGACCAGCATGGACCGGCGGCTGTTGTTCGACATCTTCCAACTCTCCGGGGGCGTGGCCGCGTGGCGCGATGGCGGCCGTCCCGAGCAGCTTGAGCACGCCCTCGTCTTCACAATGTGAAGGTCAGGGTCAAGGTTGCGGTCCGGCCGGCCCCGCACCGGGCCGAGGCCCCGATCGATGTCGCTTTTCCCGTGCCGGATCAATGCCGCCCGGACCCGCCGGCCGCGGCGGCGGGTGAAATAACCGGCGGGTGTTGCATCGCGGCCGACCGGCCGGGCGCTTGCCCGGCCCGGCCTTTCGGGGGAAAACCGCCCCATGCCGCTCCACCTCCTGAAACTCTGCGTCGGCGCCGATTCCATCGCCGACCTCGGCGGCTGGATCGCGTCGCGCCTGGCCGAGCAGCGCCGGGCCGGCCAGCCCGCCGAACAGCGCCACACGACCCGCATGGTGCCCAAGCGCGCGGCCGAGCTGCTCGACGGCGGATCCCTGTTCTGGGTCATCCGCGGGCAGGTCGCGGCGCGCCAGCGGTTGCTCGACGTGCGGCCCTTCACGGATGCGGACGGCATCGGCCGCTGCCACCTCGTGCTGGAGCCCGAGCTGGTCGAGGTCGAGACGCGGCCCTGCCGGCCGTTCCAGGGCTGGCGCTACCTCGACCCCGCCACGGCGCCCACCGACCTCGGCCGCGACCATCCCGAGCTCGTCGCCATGCCGGAAGCGCTGCGGCGCGAGCTGCGCGACCTCGGCCTGATCTGAGGGCGTGTGAGCGGCTCGATGTGCCGCGGGACGGCGGCTTGCGGTCGGGCGGGCACCGCACGATGTTGGGAGCGTCCCGCCCCGTGCCGCCCGAGGTTCCGCCTTGCCGCCGACCGACGATCGCCGCGCGATCAACCGTTCCGCCCCGTCGGGCTCATCGGCCGTCGACGCCTTCCTCGACCGGTCGAGCCGCACCCCCGCGGTGGCGGCGAGCGGGCGCGGCCGGCTCATCTTCGCCCTCGACGCCACCATGAGCCGCCAGCCCACCTGGGACGCCGCCGTGGCGCTCCAGGGCCGGATGTTCGACACGACCGCCAAGCTCGGCGGGCTCGACGTCCAGCTCGTCTACTTCCGCGGGTTTCGCGAGTGCAGGGCGTCCTCCTTCGTGTCCGGCGGCACCGGCCTCGACCGGCTGATGAGCCGCATCCGGGTCGAGGGCGGCAACACGCAGATCGGCCGCGTGCTGAGCCACGCGCGCGACGAGGCCCGCCGGGCGCGGGTCGGCGCGCTGATCTACGTCGGCGACTGCGTCGAGGAGCGCGTCGACCCGCTCTGCGCCAAGGCCGGCGAGCTGGCGCTGCTGGGCCTCAAGGCCTTCATGTTCCATGAGGGGCGCGACCAGGCGGCCGAGCGCTGCTTCCGCGAGATCGCGCGCCTGACGGGCGGCGCCTACGCGGCCTTCGACGCCTCGGCCCCCGGCGTGCTGGGCAGCCTGCTGTCGGCCGCCGCCGCCTATGCCGCGGGCGGCGCGCTGGCGCTGGAAGCCCAGGCCGAGGCCGGGGACCCGGCCGCCGCCAGGCTGCTCCTGTCGCAGATCCGCTGAGCCCCCGCGATGCCGCTCATCCCCCTGGTCGCCGGCGTGGTGCTGTTCTGGATCGGCTCCGTGCTGGTCCGCGAGTTCCTGCGCGCGACCCCCGCGGCCGTGGCCCGCCGCATGCGCCAGGGCGCCGGCACGGTGCTGATGGTCGCGGCGCTGCTGATGCTGGTGCGGGGGCAGATCGGCCTGGCGCTGGGCTTCGGCGGGTTCGGCTTCTGGCTGATGACCGGCCGCCGCGCCTCGATCTGGGGCGCGGCGCGGCCGAAGGGCGCCCGCCCGGCCGGCGGCCCGCGCAAGGGCCGCATGTCGCGGGTGCGCTCGGCCACGATCGAGATGGAGCTCGACCACGTGTCGGGCGCGATGAGCGGCATCGTGCTGGCCGGCCCCTTCGAGGGTGCCGAACTGGCGCAGCTCGACCGCGACAGCCTCGTGTCCCTGCATGACTTCTGCCAGTCGGCCGACGGCGAAGGCGCCCGGCTGCTAGAGGCTTATTTCGACCGCCGGTTTCCCGGCTGGCGTGGAGCAGCACAGGACCGGGACCACGCGGGGAGCGCGGGCCTTGGCGCGCGCCGCGGCGCGCGATCGGGCGCGATGTCGGAGGAAGAGGCCTGCCAGCTTCTCGGCCTCGCGAAGGGCGCGAGCCGGGAGGAAGTCGCGCGCGCCCATCGGAGCGTGATGAAGAAGGCCCATCCCGACCACGGCGGATCCACCGATCTGGCGGCCCGGGTCAATGAAGCCAAAGATGTGCTGATGCGACGACATCAGTGATGTTCCGCTGAACTGTGACGGGGTCGGGATGGTGGTCGCGGCGTCGTGCCGGGAGGCTGCTCAGTCCCGGGTGGCGAAGCAGGCGAAGCCGGAACGCTTGAGCGCCTTGCAGGCCGTCTCGGCCTCGGCCGGGTCGAGCCCGGCGAAGCGGGCGCGGTAGAGGGTCGCGTCGCCCTTCTGGACCTTCTCGGTGAAAGGCCTGGCCGAGGCTAGGGCCGAGCGGCCCTCGCTGCGGGCGCGGGTGAGGAGTTCGGCCGCGGCCCCCGCATTGTCGGCGGCGCCGATCTGGATCACCACGCCGCCCCTGCCTCGGGCGTCTTGGCCGCGCGGGTCCGGCGTGCTGCCGACCCGGTCTTCGGCGGGCGCCCCGAAACTGATCGGCCCCGCCCGGCTGGCGTTTCCGATCTTGACCTCGTCGGCGCTGGGCCCGAGCCGGGCCGGCGGGGCGCCCGTGACCCAGTGCAGGCTCGACGGCGTGGCGGTGGCGACCGCCGCACCCGTCGCGGACGCCACGACGGCCCGCCGGCTGGTGGAGCCGTCGGCCGCGCCCTTGGCGCCCGACGGT
>CAXTFP010000504.1:0-2997 GCA_964243135.1 uncultured Lichenihabitans sp. | reverse complement strand
GGACGGTGCCGGCGCTCTTCGCCGCGCTGATCGCGCTCGGCGCCCTGGCGGGCCTCGGGGCCGGGCGGGCCGCGACGATCGACCTCGGCTGAACGCTCCCCGGCCCTGTGGACGATCGGCGCCGCGCCGTTGAACCGCGCGGCGTCATGCCCATCTCTTCCGAAGAACACAGGGTGAACCCGGGTCGGCATCGATGGCGCGTCTGGACATCACATCGAAGCTGGCCGTGCTGGCGGACGCGGCGAAATACGACGCCTCCTGCGCGTCCTCCGGCGCCAAGCCGCGCCGCGAGCCCGCCAAGGCCGGCGGCATCGGCTCCATCACGGGCGACGGCATCTGCCATTCCTACGCGCCCGACGGCCGCTGCATCTCGCTGCTGAAGCTGCTGCTGACCAACCACTGCGTCTACGACTGCCTTTACTGCGTGAACCGCGCTTCGAGCGACGTGCAACGGGCGCGCTTCACGCCCGAGGAGGTCGTGATGCTGACGCTCGACTTCTACCGCCGCAACTACATCGAGGGCCTGTTCCTGTCGTCCGGCATCATCCGATCGCCCGACTACACGATGGAGCAGCTCGTGCGCGTGGCCCGGCTCCTGCGCGAGGAGCACGGCTTCCGCGGCTACATCCACCTGAAGACGATCCCCGACGCCGACCCGAACCTCATCGAGCAGGCCGGCCGCTACGCCGACCGCCTGTCGATCAACGTGGAACTGCCCAAGGCGACGTCGCTGGAGAAGCTGGCGCCCCAGAAGCAGGCCGGCACCATCCGCAAGGCCATGGGAGGCCTGAGGCTGCGCCTGGAGGAGGCCGAGGACGAGCGCCGCCGCTCGCGCCGCGCCCCCGCCTTCGCGCCCGCCGGCCAGAGCACGCAGATGATCGTCGGGGCCGACGGCGAGCGGGATTCCGACATCCTGCAGTCCAGCGCCACGCTCTACTCGGGCTACAAGCTGAAGCGCGTCTATTACTCGGCCTACAGCCCCATCCCCGGGTCGAGCGGCTCGCTCCCGGCCCGCAAGCCGCCGCTGATGCGCGAGCACCGGCTCTACCAAGCGGACTGGCTTTACCGCTTCTACGGCTTCGCCATGGACGAGGTGCTGGGCGCCACCGACGGCGGCATGCTGGACCTCGACCTCGACCCCAAGCTCGCCTGGGCTCTGCGCAACCGGCAGCGCTTCCCCATCGACGTCAACACGGCGCCGCGCGAGGAGCTGCTGCGCGTTCCGGGCCTGGGCGTGCGCAGCGTCGACCGCATCATCGACATCCGCCGGCTGACGGCGATGCGGCTCGACGACATCGTCAAGCTGACGCGCTCGGCCAAGACTCTGCGGTCCTTCGTGTCGGCGCTCGACTGGACGCCGGGGGCGGCGCTCGACGGCGCCGGTCTGGCCAAGGCCGTGGCCCGCCCGGCCGAGCAGCTGAGCCTGCTGTGATGCGCGAGGTCGTGCTCCGCGCCCCCGACGACTACGAGGGCTGGCGCGACGCCGCCCGCGCCCTGGCGGAATCCTCCGTGCCGCCCGAGGCGGTGGTGTGGCGCGCCGACGGCGACGCGCCCGACCTCTTCGTGTCGCCGCCCGAGGGCGCCGACGGCCCGCGGCGCAGCCTGCGGGTGCCGCGCCGTTTCGTCGACCTCGCCGAGCTCGTGGCCTGCCACAGGGATCCCGAGCGCTTCGCCTTCCTGTACCGCATCCTGTGCCGCCTGCAGGACGAGCCGCGGCTCCTCGACATCACGACCGACGAGGACGTGTTCCGCATCGAGATGATGGCGAAGGCCGTGCGGCGCGACCGCCACAAGATGACGGCCTTCGTGCGCTTCAAGGAGGTGGCCGTGGAGGGGGCGCCGCCCGCCTACCTCGCCTGGTTCGAGCCCGAGCACCACATCCTGGCGCTGACGGCGCCATTCTTCGTCGAGCGGTTCAAGGCCATGCTGTGGACCATCGTCACGCCCGAGGCGCGGGCCTCGTGGGACGGCGCGGCGCTGCACTTCGGCGCCGGGGGCACGCGTGAGGAGGTGCCGGCCGAGGATGCGACCGAGGATCACTGGCGCACCTATTACGTGAACATCTTCAACCCGGCGCGGTTGAAGGTCGACGCGATGAAGCGGGAGATGCCGGTCAAATATTGGAAGAACCTGCCGGAGGCCCGCCTCATCGCCCCCCTGATCCGTTCCGCCGTCTCAGCCGAGGCCACCATGGTCGCCACACCGCAGAAGACCGTCCCCAAGCGCGCCGCCGTCATCGTGGCGCAGGCCGACGAGGCCCGCGCCGAGCGCAACGCGCCCCCGCCGGCCGCGGGCTCGAACGGCCTCGACGCCCTGCGCCACGAGGCCCGGGGCTGCACGCGCTGCGACCTTTACAAGTTCGCCACCCAGACGGTGTTCGGCGAGGGCCTGCCCACCGCCGACCTCGTGTTCGTGGGCGAGCAGCCGGGCGACAAGGAGGATCTGGCGGGCCGGCCCTTCATCGGCCCGGCCGGCAACCTGTTCGACCGGGCGCTCGGCGAGGCGGGGATCGACCGCACCCGCGCCTACGTGACCAATGCCGTGAAGCACTTCAAGTTCGAGGCGCGCGGCAAGCGCCGCATCCACGCCAAGCCCGGCATCGGCGAGATCAAGGCCTGCAACCATTGGCTCGAGGAGGAGCTGAAGGTGCTCCGCCCGCACCTGACGATCGCGCTCGGCGCCTCGGCCATCCGCGCGCTGACGGGCAAGAGCGCCTCCGTTCTGTCGGTGCGCGGCACCGTGCTGTCGTCGCCCATGGCCGGCCCGGTCTTCGCCACCGTGCATCCGTCCTTCCTGCTGCGCCTGCCCGACGAGGAATCGCAGCGGATGGAATATGGCCGCTTCGTCGAGGACCTGCGCGCCGCCAAGGCCATCGCGGCCACGAACGAGGCAGGCGGCGGAGCTGCACCGACCCTGCTGTAGCCTCGACGGCGGCCGGGAACACCCTTCTCCCCTTGAGGGGAGAAGGTCCGCACAGCGGGGATGAGGGGGGAGGCG
>CAXTFP010000503.1:0-2997 GCA_964243135.1 uncultured Lichenihabitans sp. | reverse complement strand
CCCTGGCGCCCCATCTCCAGCCGGGCGCCCTCGTGGTGGACGTGTGCTCGGTCAAGGTGCGGCCGCTCGCCATCCTGGCCGAGGAGCTCCCATCTGGCACGGCGGTGGTGGGCACGCATCCGCTGTTCGGCCCCAACAGCGGGCGGAACGGCATCGCCGGGCTGAAGGTCGTCGTGTGCGGGGAGGGCAGCCGCGCGGCCGCCGCGGTGGAGCGCTTCCTGCGGGGCCGGCTGGCGCTCGACGTCGCGCGCGCCACGCCCGAAGCGGATGACCGGCAGATGGCCTACGTGCAGGGGCTGAGCCACCTCGTCGCGCGCAGCCTCAAGGGCCTCGCGCTGCCGGAGCTGAGCCTCGGCACCGCGGGTTTCGCCCAGCTCGAGGGCCTGATGGAGTTGGTGGGGAGCGACTCCGACGCGCTGCTCGCCACCGTCATCGGGGGCAACCCCTTCGCGCCCGCCGTGCTGGAGCGCTTCCTCGCCGCCTGCAGGACGACCTACGAGGCCGCCCGCGCGGGGGAGCCGAAGAGCCCCGCTGGCGCTACTTGCGGCGCAGGCGGATGATGACGTCGACCCGGTCGATCTCCATGCCGGCGGGGGCGTCCGGCAGGGCGCTCACCTCGAGATGGGAGCCGGGGATGTCGAGGAGCGCGTTCGTCTCCTCGACGAGGAAGTGGTGGTGATTCGACAGGTTGGTGTCGAAATAGGTCTTGGACCCGTCCACCGCGATCTCGCGCAGCAGCCCGGCCTCCGTGAACTGGTGGAGGGTGTTGTAAACCGTCGCCAACGAAATGGCGACGCGCGCGCCCGTCGCTTCCTCGTAGAGCTTCTCGGCCGTGATATGACGATCGCCCTTGGCGAAGAGCAGCCAGCCGAGGGCGACCCGCTGCCGGGTCGGGCGCAGGCCGGCCTGCCGCAGCTTGGTGCGCAGGTCGTGGACGGGGCAGCCGTGCAGGTGTCCGGCGGCCGCGGGAGCGACGGGGGGCGGGACGGGGCTGTTCGAGGCGATGAAGGGCTGGGGCATCGTGGATCAATAGACTGGAAACGCACCCAATCATAGGGAGGACGTGCCCTGGCCGCAACTCGGGGCCCCTCGCGAGGGTGAACGACGCGTCTCGCGACCCCGGATTCGTCGGTCGTCACCGTGCATCGGAGGCACTGTCAAGCAAATTCGAGCGATCTTCGACGATCGACGGGAACCCGTCGGCCGGTGGGGCATTGACCCGCCGATCGACGACGCCAACACGCAACGGAATTGGACAAGGGTCAGCACCATGGTCGTCACCGTCCTTTCGGCCTCCGACAGCAGCAACGGCTTCTCCGCGAAGATCGGCGGCAGCGAGGCCCGCCGCCAGTTGCGGATGTCCGTCGGCGTGGTCGTGATGCTGGCCATCGGCATCGTCTCCGCGGCCGCGACCGTCGGCTCCCACCCCCTTCCGGCCAAGCGCGACGTCGTGTCGACGGCGCCCGTCACCGTGCTGCACGCTGAGTCCAACGTGGTCGGCGCCCGGCCGATCTGACGCCTCGTCACTGCCGACGATACAGAGATTGCAAGGGCCGGACCTCGTCCGGCCTTTTTCGCGTCCGGCCGTCGGACTATCCCGCCTTCGGCGTGAGCACCCGGCCGCCGAGCGCCCGGTTGGCGCCGATCACGAGGCCGATCGCCACCACGTGGACCGCGACGTCCGTGACGCCCACGTCGTAAGGGTGGAAGAAGTTGAGCAGCGTCGCGGCCGCGGCCGCGACCGTCAGCCCCGCCGTGGCGGCCACGAGGTTCGGCCGCAGCGGGAAGCCCCGCCGCACCATGGCGATCGTCAGGATCGACAGCGGCAGCGACAGCCCCACGATGAAGGCGAAGCAGTCCTTGGCTTCGAACAGCGAGGCGGCGTGCATGTCGGGGATGACCCAGCTCCTGGCGCATCCCATCCCGGTCCCGGCGACCCACACGGCCAGCCCGGGCAGGGGCAGCAGGGCCCAGCGCGGGGAGCGGTCCGGCAGGCTGAGCTGGAACGTCGCCGCGGCGCCGAGCGCCGTCGCCAGCGTGGAGCCCAGCACCGCGATCCACATGTCGGGCACGGACCGCAGCCGGTGGAGCAGGCCCTGGAGGTCGCCGACGCAGGCCAGCAGGGCGGCCAGGGCCGCCACGCCCGCGAGCCAGGCCCCGGCCCGGACCCAGGGCGAGCGCAGGCGGCCGACGGGGCGCAACGCGCCCGTGAGGTCGGCGATGACGGCGTCGAGGGCGGCGTCGGTCACGCGGCTCCTCCGAAACGTCCGCGCAGGGTCTTCAGCGCGCGGTGGAGGTTGACCTTCAGCGCGCCCTTGGTCTTGCCGGTCGCGCCCGCGGCCTCGTCGAGCGACATCTGGCGCAGGGCCAGGGCCTCGATGGCCTGCCGCTGGCCCGGCGGCAGGGTGGAGAGTGCCGCCTCCAGCGCCTTGCCCTGCCGATCCAGGGCGGTCTCGCGGTCCGCGCCGTCGTCCTCGCCCGCGTAGCCCTCGTATTCGATCGGGGCGTGGACCTCGCGCCGGTCGTGCCGGCCGCGCTGGCGCATGAGGTCGATGGCCCGCCGCTGCGAGATGGTGACGACCCAGGCCGAGAAGCTGCGCCCGGGGTCGTAGGTGTGGCGCGCCCTGTGTATCGTCAGCAGCACGTCCTGCACGACGTCGTCGACGCGGTCGGGCGGCAGGCCGCGCCGGACCACGCGGCGGATGAGGGGCGTGCATTCCCGCAGCAGGCGGCCGTAGGCCACCCTGTCGCCGCCCTGGGCCGCCGCCATCAGCGCCGACCAGCCCGCATCCACCGCATCCGGATCCGCACCGACACTCGCCATCGCCCGTCCGCTCGAACCGCCGTGCCGGAACGCCGCCCGGCCCATCGCGACGTCGCTCATCGTGCAATCTCCGCCCGGTCCAGGCCCGCGACCACGTCCGTCGCGCTCAGAGCCGCGCCGCTACGACGATGGCGCCGTCCGGCGCTTCAATCAGAACGGCGGCATCCTGCCCG
>CAXTFP010000502.1:0-3002 GCA_964243135.1 uncultured Lichenihabitans sp. | reverse complement strand
AGTTCGTCCTGCGCCTGGAACTTCCGACCCGCGAGATGTCCGAGCTGGAAAGCCTCGACCTGGACGAGGCGGTCCCGGTCCTTGCCGCCGACGATCGCCCTGGCTTCGGACTCATCCCGTCGCAGCGCTGCCGATGCGCTTGATCTCCCAGTCCAGCGTCACGCCGCTCGCCTCGCGCACGCGGCGGCGGACCTCCTCGCCGAGCGCCTCGATCTCGCGCGCGGTGGCGCGGCCGCGGTTGACGAGGAAGTTGCAGTGCATCTCGGACACCTGGGCGTCGCCGAGCGCGAGGCCGCGGCAGCCGGCCGCGTCGATGAGCTGCCAAGCCTTGGCACCGGGCGGGTTCTTGAAGGTCGAGCCGCCGGTACGGTCGCGGATCGGCTGCGAGGCTTCGCGCGCCGCCGTGATGCGGTCCATCTCGGCCAGGATCGCGGCCGTGTCGCCGGGGCGCCCGCGGAAGCGCGCACCGGTGAAGATGACGGAGTCCGGCGCCGAACAATGGCGGTAGATGAAACCCATCTCGGCGAGCGTGAAGGTCCGCACAGCGCCGTCGCGGTCGACGCCGCGCGCCTCGATCAGCACGTCCGCGGTCTCGCCGCCGTGGGCGCCGGCGTTCATGCGTAGCGCCCCGCCGACGGAGCCCGGGATGCCGCGCATGAAGGCGAGCCCGTCGACCGCCGCATCGGCCGCGGCCCGCGCCACCTTGACGTCCGGCACGGCCGCCCCGGCCCGGACGGTGTGGCCGGGCTCGACCTCGACCGCGTTGAAGCCGCGCCCGAGCTTCACCACCACGCCCGGCACGCCGCCGTCGCGCAGGATCACGTTGGAGCCGAGGCCGAGCGGCATCACCGGCACGGCGACGGGGATCCGGGCCAGCGCATAGGCGAGGTCGGCCTCGTCGGCCGGCACGAGCAGCACTTCGGCCGGCCCGCCGACGCGGAACCACGTGAGGGAGGCCAGCGCTTCGCCGCCCGTGAGCCGGCCTCGGAGCTCGGGCAGGAGGATGCGGAGGCGGTCGAGCAGAGGCGCGCCGCTCAAGCGGTCCGCCCTCCGCGGGGGCCATCCTGCTCCGCCGCGTCGGGGGGGGCGAAGCTGATCCGGAGCCGGGTCCCCGTGGCTTCCGCGATCCGCTTCAGCGTTCGGGTCGACGGCAACGACGAACCGCCTTCGAGACGGGCGATGACGCTCTGCGTCATGTGGATTCTCGCCGCCAGATCGCTCTGCGTCAGTCCGGCCTTGAGGCGCGCCTGGATCAGGGACTCCGCGAGCGTGAACTCGCCCTCCAGGGCCTCATATTCCCGGGCGTATTCCGGGTCCTGTAGCCACTTTTCATGCAGGTCCAGAAAGCGGGTCATGAGATCAGTCTCGCTCTTTCCCTTCGTCGACGCCCGTTCCCATCCAACTCGTCGCATGTCTGACACTGACGGCGGCGCTCCTCCACCTCCCTCATCCTGAGCAGGCCCGTAGGGCCGTGTCGAAGGACGAGAGGCGCCCTCCGCGCGCGAGCGGGCCGCGGCTGCGTCCTTCGACGCGGGTCCTGCGGACCCTCGCTCAGGATGAGGTGGAGGAAAAAGCTCAGCTCGGGTCGCCGCTGGTCTGAGATCGGGATCAAGTTCACCTCGCGCCGGCCGCCAGTTCGCCCGGCAGCGCGTAGGCCCATTGCGTGACGCTGCCAGCGCCCAGGCAGACCACGTAGTCGCCCGGCTTGGCGAGGCCGCGCACGATCCCGGCCAGGGCCGCGGGTCCATCGAGGGTGAGGACGTGGCGGTGGCCGTGGGCCTTGACGGCGGCCGCGAGCCCGTCGCGGTCGATGCCCGGGATCGGCGCCTCGCCAGCCGCGTAGACGTCCGCCAGCACGACGACGTCCGCGTCGTTGAAGCAGGTGGCGAAGTCGTTGAACAGCGATTGCAGGCGCGAATAGCGGTGCGGCTGCACGACCGCGATGACCTGGTGGCGCGTCGAGGCCCGCGCGGCCCGCAGCACGGCCGCGATCTCGACCGGGTGGTGGCCGTAGTCGTCGAAGATGGAAGCGCCGTTCCAGTCCCCGACGCGGGTGAAGCGGCGCTTCACCCCGCCGAAGTTCCGCAGCGCCGCCCGCACCGTATCGACGGGCACGCCGAGCTCGATCGCCACGGCGATGGCGGCCGTGGCGTTCAGCGCGTTGTGGTGGCCCGGCATGGGCATCACCACGTCCTCGATGTAGGTGGCGGCCGAGGTTTTCCGGTCGCGGACGATGACGTTGAAACGCGACACCCCGCCCGCGAGGTCGACGTCGAGCAGCCGCACGTCGGCCTGCGGGTTCTCCCCGTAGGTGACGACGCGGCGGTCCTCGATCCGCCCCACCAGCTCCTGCACCACAGGATGGTCGAGGCACATGACCGCGAAGCCGTAGAAGGGCAGGTTCTCGATCAGCGTGCGGAAGGCGAGCTTGATGGCCTCGAAGGTCTTGAAGTGGTCGAGGTGCTCGGGA
Organism: uncultured Lichenihabitans sp.; assembly: GCA_964243135.1. Lineage (GTDB taxonomy): Bacteria > Pseudomonadota > Alphaproteobacteria > Rhizobiales > Beijerinckiaceae > Lichenihabitans. The sequence continues at coordinate 532 of CAXTFP010000502.1, read as the reverse complement.
TCGATGTTGGTGACGACCGCGACGTCGGCGGGCAGCTTCAGGAAGGTGCCGTCGCTCTCGTCCGCCTCCACCACCATCCAGTCGCCCTCGCCGCGCCGGGCGTTGGTGCCGTAGGCGTTGATGATGCCGCCGTTGATGACGGTCGGGTCGAAGCCCCCGGCGTCGAGCAGCGTGGCGACGAGGGACGTCGTCGTGGTCTTGCCGTGAGTGCCGGCCACGGCCACGCAGGTCTTCAGCCGCATCAGTTCGGCCAGCATCTCGGCGCGGCGCACGACGGGGAGGCGGCGCTCGCGGGCGGCGGCGAGCTCGGGGTTGTCGCGCGGGATCGCGGTCGACACCACCACGACCTCGGCGTCGCCGAGGTTGGCGGCGTCCTGGCCGACCGCGACCGGGATGCCCCTGTCGCGCAGGCGCTGGACGTTGGGGCCCTCGGCGGCATCCGAGCCCTGCACCTTGTAGCCCAGCGTGTTCAGCACCTCGGCGATGCCCGACATGCCGATGCCGCCGATGCCGACGAAGTGGATGGGGCCGA
>CAXTFP010000501.1:0-3011 GCA_964243135.1 uncultured Lichenihabitans sp. | reverse complement strand
CAGGAACGGCGGGCCGCGGTTGGCCGAGATGACCCGGAGGCGGACGATGTTGTTGGCGAGCGTGCCCATCGGCTTGGCGATGGCGTCGCCGATGCCCGTGTACAGGATGATGCCGATCAGCATGGTCACGAAGGCCATGAAGGGCAGCACGTTGCGCACCACTTGGTCGATGGTGCGGCGGCCGGCGTTGAAGAAGATGCCGACCACGCGCCCCATCACCCGGCCGATGCCGGCGATCAGCTCGATGAAGCCGCCCCCACCCGACTCGGGGACCGGCATGGGTTTGGCGGTGGCCGCCACCGTGGCCGAGGCGCCGATGGGCGAGACCCCGGCCATCGTGGGGGTGGCGGTGCCGTCCGCGAAGGCGATCGAGCGGTCCTTCACGCCCGACACGTAGATGTCCTCGGTGATGAACTGGGCGAGCGGCCCCGACTGGCCCACCGGCGTCAGGTTGACGGTGGGGATGCGCTTGCGGGGATACACGCCGCAGCGCGCCGTGCCGCCGCAGTCGACGATCACGCAGGCCATCTCGCTTTCGGGGGGCGGCTGGCGGAAGCCGTCCACCGCGATGCCGCCCGTCATCTCGGCGATGAGCTTGGCGATGGGCGGGATGCCGCCGCCGGTCACCGCGACGATCTTGTCGCGCTGGCTGGTCGGCTCGATCACGAGCGGGCCGCCCCAGCCGCCCGGTCCCTGGCTGATCTTCACGGCCCTGAATTTGGTTTCCACGAGCGCCATGGCGCGCCTCCCCCGATTGCCGAAGTTGTCAGAGTTCGACGCCCTGGCGCCGGGCCATGAAGGCCGTGATGCGTTCCGTGACGATGCCCTTGAACAGGATCACGATCAGGCCGACGATGAAGTACCAGATGGCCAGTTTGACGTGGTAGCCGTCGGCGATCACGCCGCGCTTCTCGAGGTCGAGCAGCGCCACGAGCACGCCGCCCCACACGAAATATTCGCCGGCGTTGGCGTGCGGGAACAGGCCCAGGATCGGGTGCACGAAGGACACCGCCGAGTCGTAGAAGGCCGGCTTGTGCTTCTCTTCCAAGAAGGTCCCGAAGGTATAGGCCATCGGATTGGTGAGGAAGAACACCGACAGCACGGGCAGGACCGTGTAGCGCGTGAGGGCGACGCGGCCCATCGACTGGGCGAAGCCGTGGACGCGCTCCTCGCCGATCAGGCCGGTCAGCGCGTAGAAAGCCGTCATCAGCACCACCAGGGTCGGGATGATGCCGGTGACGAAGCCCACGAAGACTTCGCCGCCCTTCTGGAACATGCCGATGAAGTGCGTGCCGATCGTCGCGAGCCAGCCGAGCTCGCCGGGGGTGGGCTTGAGATTCTTGACCTCGTCCTGGTAGCGGGTCAGGGCGTCCGCGGCGTTGGCCGGGGCGGCCGCCGAGGGGGCGGCGTCCTGCGCCAGGAGGACGGCGCGCCCGGCCGCCTCGCTCCCCAGGCCGTGGCCCGACGCCCCGGGGAGCGCCTGGGCGGCCGTGTCGTGCAGGGCCGCGAGCGTCGCCCCGTGCCCCCACCAGTCGGCCGCGTGGGCCGCCGCCATCATCAACGCCATGGTCCTCCCCCTCCTGTTGATCCGTTCAGGCCGTCGCGGCTCAGGCCGCCGTGGCCCTCGCCTGGGATGCCGCCTCGGGGCGCGCCTTCGCGGCCGCCTTCTCGATCTGCGCGATGGCCGTCGCCAGGGCTCCCCGGTGCGCGGCCTGGGGAAAGGGCGGCTCGGCGCGCAGGGCGTCGAGCGACAAACCTTCGACCTCGGCCAGCGGCGCGAAACGGGCGAAGACGCTGCGGCCGCGCATGACGAGCAGGCGGCGCACGACGCGCTCGGAATCCACCACGAGGAGCAGCATCAGGCCGGCCCCGAGGGTCGAGTGGGCGACGCCCGTGCCGACGAAGCCGTCGGTCCACGTCCCCGTGATCTCGCCCATGGCGGCGCCGTAGTGTCGGACTTGCAGATAGGTGCCGAAGCCCTGCAGGCTCCAGGCCGCCACGAGCCCCACGAGAGCGATCTGCCACGTCGGCATCGGTCCCCCTTCCGGCGGCCAGGCCGCCCGCGTTCCCTGTCGTCCCCGGAGCGGGCCTTGGCGGCCCGTCTCCGAATCGGAGTTCAACATTTGATCTGCGGCGTGTCAACATGTTCGATGCGGATGGCACGGATCGGCTCGCTCACGCGTTCAGGCAGGTCCGGTCATGATCGAATCTACAGTTTCGCGCCGCCTTTCGGCCCCACAGGTCGTGCCCAATGTCACGACCCGCGCTTCCCAGCATCGAGGCACAGATGGATTTGGAGTTGAAGCGTCAGGTCGAAGGCATCGCGGACATCCGCCACCGGGTGCGGCAGCTCAGGTGGTTCAAGACGACGTTCCGCCAGCATGCGCGCCTGATCGCGCAGCGCTACGGCCTGTCCTACGAGATCGACGACCGGCGCCTGACCGCGGCCTTCCTCGACTGGGCCGAGGCCTTCTCGGCCAACAAGGGCTTCTCCGACCTCGACCGGCGCGACTTCGTCACCTTCGCGGCGGGCCTGCTGCTGCGCGAGCTGATGCGCGACGGGCCCGCGACCGCGCAGGAGGGGCCGGGCGGGGACGCGCTGGTGGATGCCGCCGACAAGACGCTGCCGATCGCGCGCTCCTGGCCCGAGGGCTTCCTGTACACGAACTATTGCCTGTGCATCCTGCACGTCGTTCTGGAGCAGGAGGGGGTGTCGCTCACCCTGCCCGACCTCGCGGACGACCTGCGGACTTGGTGGTCCTACCGCGAGAACGTCGGCGAGGACCCGTCGCTGGCCATCCCCTTCCTCGACCTGTTCACCGGCAACGAGCCCAACTGGTACTTTCCGGCCTCGGTGGTGAGCCGCAAGGCCGTCAAGCGCGCGCTCGCGGCCGACGTCGTCCCCCGCGCCCCCCGCGACCTCGTCGATAAACGGATGTATTGACAACCGTACAAATGTTGGATAGCTCTCCCCCATAAGCACGGGGAGGGGGCGGGGATGATCGGTCTCG
>CAXTFP010000500.1:0-3016 GCA_964243135.1 uncultured Lichenihabitans sp. | reverse complement strand
CGCCGCCGCCGTGCGGATGGTCGACCGGGTTCATGGTCACGCCGCGGTTGTGCGGGCGCCGGCCGAGCCAACGGCGGCGACCAGCCTTGCCGTAGGAGATGTTCATGTGGTCGGGGTTCGACACCGATCCGACGGTGGCGAAGCACTGGCCGTGGATCAGCCGCTGCTCGCCCGACGACAGGCGCAGCGACACGTAGCCGGCGTCGCGGCCGACGATCTGCGCGTAGGTGCCGGCCGAGCGGGCGATCGCGCCGCCCTTGCCGGCCTTCATCTCGATGTTGTGCACGATCGTGCCCACCGGGATGGCGGCCAGCGGCATGGCGTTGCCGGGCTTCACGTCGCACTGCTGGCTGGCCACCACTTCGTCGCCGACGCCGAGCTTCTGCGGCGCCACGATGTAGGCGGCCTCGCCGTCCGCGTAGCGGACGAGCGCGATGAAGCAGGTGCGGTTGGGGTCGTACTCGATCCGCTCCACCTTCGCGGGCTGGTCGAGCTTGCGGCGCTTGAAGTCGATGATCCGATAGGTCCGCTTGTGGCCGCCGCCGCGGAACCGCACGGTGATGCGGCCCGTGTTGCCGCGCCCGCCGGACTTCGACAGACCCTCGGTCAGGCCCTTCAGCGGCTTGCCCTTGTAGAGCCCGCTGCGGTCGACGATCACGAGCTGCCGGAGGCTCGGCGTGACCGGTTTGAATGTCTTCAGTGCCATCGCACCTGTTCCTTACGCCTGCGCTCAGAGACCCGTGGTGACGTCGATCTTGTGGCCGGCCGCGAGCGTCACGACGGCCTTTTTGAGATCCGCCTGGCGGCCCTTGTGGCCGCGGAACGTCTTGGCCTTCCCCTTGCGGGTCAGGGTGTTCACGGCCTCGACCTTGACGTCGAACAGCTGCTCGACGGCCGCCTTGATCTGCGGCTTGGTGGAGGTCTTGGCGACCTTGAACACCACCTGATTGTGGTCCGAGGCGGCCGTGGCCTTCTCGGTGATGACCGGCGACAAGATCACGTCGTAGTGGCGGACGTCCTGGCTCATTTGAATCGCAGCTCCAGAGCGTCCACCGCAGCCTTGGTCAGGACCAGCTTGTTGCGACGCAGAATGTCGTAGACGTTGAGGCCCTGGATCGGCAGGACGTCGATCATGGGGATGTTGCGGGCCGCGAGCGCGAAGTTCTGCTCCACCGCGGCGCCGTCGATGATCAGCGCGTTCTTGAGGCCGAGGGCTTCGAAGCGCTCGCGCAGGGCCTTGGTCTTGGCCACCGGCACGGAAGCGCTGTTCCACACGATCACGTCGCCGTCGGCCGCCTTGGCCGACAGGGCGTGGCGCAGCGCCAGGGCGCGCACCTTCTTCGGCAGATCATGGGCGTGCGAGCGGACCACGGGGCCGAAGGCCCGGCCGCCGCCGCGGAACTGCGGCACGCGGGCGGAGCCGTGACGGGCCGAGCCCGTGCCCTTCTGCTTGTAGAGCTTCTTGCCGGTGCGGGCGATCTCCGCCCGGCCCTTGGTCTTGTGCGTCCCGGCGCGCCGCTTGGCGAGCTGGTAGCGGATCATCCGGGCGATCAGGTCCTGGCGCGGCACGAGCCCGAAGATGGTGTCGTCGAGCTCGACCGAGCCGTCGGTCTGGCCGTCGAGGGAGGTGATGTCGATCTTCATGGTGGCGCTCAGCCCTCAACAGTCGCGGCGGGGGCCGCCTCGGGGGCGACGTCGGCGGCCGGAACGCCATCCGCGGGCGGCGCGTCGGTCGACACGATGCGAAACTTGCCCGGCACGGGCGCGTCCTTGTGCATCGCCTTCTTCACGGCGTCGCGGACGTAGATGTAGCCGCCGACGACGCCGGGCACGGCGCCCTCGACCAGGATGAGGCCGCGCTCGACGTCGGTGCGCACCACCTTGAGGTTCAGGGTGGTGACGCGGTCGACGCCCATGTGGCCGGCCATCTTCTTGTTCTTGAACGTCTTGCCGGGGTCCTGGCGGCCGCCGGTCGAGCCGTGCGAGCGGTGCGACACGGACACGCCGTGGGTGGCGCGCAACCCGCCGAAGTTCCAGCGCTTCATCGGGCCGGCGAAGCCCTTGCCGGTCGAAGTGCCCGTCACGTCGACGAACTGGCCCGAAACGAAGTGGTCGGCCTGGAACTCGGCGCCGACGGGGATCATGTGATCCGCCTCGACCCGGAACTCCGCGAGCTTCATCTTCGGCTCGACCTTGGCGATGGCGAAGCGCTCGCGCTCGGCCTTGGACACGTTCTTCACCTTGGCCTTGCCGATGCCGATCTGCAGGGCGCTGTAGCCGTTCACCTCGGCCGTGCGATGCGCGACGACCTGACAACCGTCGAGCTTCAGCACCGTCACCGGCACATGTTCGCCCGCTTCCGTGAAAACACGGGTCATTCCGACCTTCTGGGCGATGACACCTGACCGCATGTCAGATTTCCTTCAGAGTAGTTCGCTACAGCGTATCGCGGAACGGAAACGTCAGATCTTGATCTCGACGTCGACGCCGGCGGCCAGGTCGAGCTTCATGAGCGCGTCGACGGTCTGGGGCGTGGGATCCACGATGTCGAGGACGCGCTTGTGAGTGCGGATCTCGAACTGCTCGCGGGACTTCTTGTCCACGTGGGGCGACCGGTTCACGGTGAACTTCTCGATCCTCGTGGGGAGCGGGATCGGGCCCCGGACCTGCGCGCCGGTGCGGCGGGCGGTCGAGACGATCTCCTTGGTCGAGGCATCGAGCACGCGATGATCGAACGCCTTGAGGCGGATGCGGATGTTTTGGCCGTTCATCGTCATGTCCCTTAGTCGGTGAGAGCGGGAGCGAAGGCTCCCGCCCCCCGACCTGTTGGCTTCTTATTCGATGATCGAGGCGACGACGCCGGCGCCGACGGTGCGGCCGCCCTCACGAATGGCGAAGCGAAGCTTCTCCTCCATGGCGATCGGCACGATGAGCGCCACTTCCATGGTCACGTTGTCGCCCGGCATCACCATCTCGGTGCCCTCGGGCAGCGTCACGATGCCGGTCACGTCCGTGG
>CAXTFP010000499.1:0-3018 GCA_964243135.1 uncultured Lichenihabitans sp. | reverse complement strand
GAGATAGGGGTCGATCTTCTCGCGCATGTCGCCGGGCAGGAAGCCCAGGCGCTCGCCGGCCTCGACCGCCGGGCGCGACAGGATCAGCCGCTCGACGGCGCCGCGCTCCAGCAGCGACACCGCGTGGCCGACCGCCAGCCAGGTCTTGCCGGTGCCGGCCGGGCCCTCGGCGAAGACCAGCTCGTATTTCTTCAGCGCGCGCAGGTACAGGTCCTGCGCCACGGTGCGGGCCTTGACGGCGCCGCGCTTGCGGGTGCGGATCTCGTCGAAGACAAGGCGCTCGTTGACGGCCTCCTTGGGGAACAGCGACGCCTGGAGCGCGCCCTCCTCGATGGCGCCGTCGACGTCGCCCGGCGCGATGGCCTCGCCCCGCGCCACGCGCTCGTAGAGGGCTTCAAGCACCCGGCGGGCGTGGTCGCAGGCGTCCTGCGCGCCCTTCAGCACGATGTGGTTGCCGTTGGCGTTGGCCACCACGTTCAAGCGCCGTTCGAGCTTGGCGATGTTCTGGTCGTACTGGCCCAGCACCATCGAGGTCAGCCGGTTGTCCCCGAAGGTCAGCGTCACCTCGGCCCGCTCCGTGGCGCCGCCGAGGCCGTCGGCCGGAAGCCCGTCCGGGCCGAGCGGTCCGGGGAAGCGGGCGGGGCCGTCGAAGGACGGCGGGCCGGCGTCCCGGACGGCGCGGCGCAGGGCGGGACGGTCGGGCGACTTCATGATGCCAATCGCTCCGCGACGGGGGATGGGGTTTCGTGCGCCTCGATCAGGCGGCCGGCGAGCGAGTTGGGGCCGACCGCCAGGATCTCGACCGGCCGCACCGTGCCGATCAGGCCGTCCGGCCCCTCGACGTGCACGGCCTGGAGGTGGGGCGTGCGGCCGCCGACCTGGCCGGGGTGGCGGCCGGGCTTCTCGAACAGCACGTCGAGCCTCCGGCCCACGGCCGCGCGGTTGAAGTCCTGCCGCCCCTCCTCCAGGAGGGCCTGGAGACGCGCCAGGCGGTCGCGCATGGCCTCCTCGGGCACCTGGCCGGGGAGGTCGGCGCCGGGCGTGCCGGGCCGGGGCGAATATTTGAACGCGAAGGCCGACGCGAAGCCGACGCTCCGGACGAGCGCCAGCGTGTCGCGGAAGTCCCCCTCGGTCTCGCCCGGGAAGCCGACGATGAAGTCGGACGACAGGGCGATGTCGGGCCGGGCCGCGCGGATCCGGTCGACCAGGGCGAGGTAGGCGGCGGCGTCGTGCCGGCGGTTCATGGCGCGCAGGATGCGGTCCGACCCCGACTGCACGGGCAGGTGCAGGAAGGGCATCAGGGCCGGCAGGTCGCGGTGGGCGGCGATCAGCCCGTCGTCCATGTCGTCGGGGTGGCTCGTCGTGTAGCGGATGCGGGCGAGGCCGGGCAGCTCGGCCAGCCGCCGCGCGAGCCGGGCCAGCGTCCAGGGGGCGCCGGCCGCGTCGACCCCGTGGTAGGCGTTGACGTTCTGGCCGAGCAACGTCACCTCGCGCACGCCGGCCGCGAGCAGGGTCGCGACCTCGGCCAGCACGGCCTCGGGCGGGCGCGAGCTTTCCGCCCCGCGCGTGTAGGGCACCACGCAGAACGAGCAGAACTTGTCGCAGCCCTCCTGCACGGTGACGAAGGCCGACACGCCCCGCGCCCGCGTGCGGGCCGCGCGGGGTGCCGCGAGGTGGTCGAACTTGCTCTCGACCGGGAAGTCCGTGTCGACGATGCCCGGGGAGCCGAAGCCCGCGGGCGCGCCCCGCGCGCGGCGCACGAGGTCGGGCAGGCGGTGGTAGCTCTGCGGGCCGACGACGAGGTCGACGGCGCGCTGGCGGCGGATGATCTCGGCGCCCTCGGCCTGGGCCACGCAGCCCGCCACCGCGAGGGTGACGCGGCGGCCGGAAGCCTCCTTCATCTCGCGGATCTTGCCGAGCTCGGAATAGATCTTCTCGGCGGCCCGCTCGCGGATGTGGCAGGTGTTCAGCACCACGAGGTCGGCCTCCTCGATGCTGCCCGTCTCGGCGTAGCCTTCGGGCGCCATGACGTCGGCCATGCGGGACGCGTCGTAGGCGTTCATCTGGCAGCCGAACGACCTGATGAAAAGCTTCAGCGGCCGGTCGGCGGGCCGCGCCGGAGCGTCGGCGGGGCTTGGAGGAGACGATGGCTGCAGCGGAAGGGTGTCCGTCATGATCTCGCGCGGGGAGCGTGGGTGGACCGCTCCTCCCCCTCATCTTAGGGATTTTCGGCCCCGTTACGACCGAAAACCGCTCGCCCGACCCGAAAAACCCGGCGTCGCGGCGCCGCGGGGGCCATCAGGTCAGGGCGCGCCGCAGGATCAGGGCGGTGGCGGGCGGGGCGCCGGGGACGCGGTAATAGCCCTGGCGGCGCCCCACCTCGGCGAAGCCGAGCCCCGCGTAGAGCCGCCGCGCCGCCGCGTTGGTGTCGCCCACCTCCAGGAACAGCGACCGCGCGCCCACCCGGCCCAGCGCCTCCATGTTGGCGGCCATCAGGCGGCGCGCGAGGCCCTGGCGGCGGCTCGCCGGGTCGACCACGACCGTCAGCACCTCGGCCTCGCCGGCGGCGGCGCGCGACAGGATGAAGCCCAGCGTGCGGCGCGGGTCGCGCGTGTCGACGGCGGCGTGGCCGAAGCTCGTCTCGGCGCCGATCAGCCGCTCGAAGTCGAGCGCGTCCCAGGGGTGCGGAAAGCCCGTGGCGTGGAGCCGGGCGCAGTCCTCCGCCCGGTCGCCGTCGAGGGGCGCGACGTGGCTGGGCTTGGGCGCGCGCGTGAACAGGGACGGCATGTCAGGACCCGCCCGGGGCCACGGATTCCTCCGCGCCGGCGGGGGCCAGGAGGCCGCTCGGGCGCGGCGGCGTGGCGTCGGGCGCCTTGAGGTAGAGGGGGCGGGCGACCGCGTGTTCGGGACCGGCCAGGGCGCCCAGGCGCGCCACGAAGGCGATGTCCGGAAGGGCGTGGAAGCCTTCCGCGTCGGCCGTGACGCCGAGCGCGAAGGCCGCGCGGGCCACCGCCGCGC
>CAXTFP010000498.1:0-3030 GCA_964243135.1 uncultured Lichenihabitans sp. | reverse complement strand
GGCCGAGCGGGCGCGCCGCCTGGCCGAGGGGGCGCCGTCGGGGCTGCGGCTCGACATGGAGCGGGCGCTGCGCGAGGTGCCCGAGGCCCTCCACTGGCGCGAATGCGGGGATGGGGGGGAGGCGCGCGACGTGCCGGCCGAGCCCGCGGCCTGGGGCGACGCGCTGCTGGCGCGCCGCGACGTGCCGACCAGCTATCACGTGTCGGTCGTGGTGGACGACGCCGACCAGGGCGTCACCGACGTCGTGCGGGGCCGCGACCTGTTCCACGCCACGGGCCTGCACCGCCTGCTGCAGCGCCTGCTCGGCCTGCCGGCGCCCCGCTACCACCACCACCGCCTCGTGCTCGACGCGGCCGGCCACAAGCTGTCGAAGAGCCGGGGGGCGCCGTCGCTGCGCGACCTGCGGCGCGACGGGCGGAGCCCGGCCGACGTGCGACATGTGCTGGGTGTGGGAGAGTAGGTCCTGAACCCCGCGCGGCCGGGGCCGCGCGGGGTCGCTTCGTTCGGGGAATGCCGGAGGTCAGTCGCCCGTGGCGGTGAGGAGCGCCTGGAAGCCCTGGCCGCCGTTGGCGCCGTCCGGGAGGAACCCACCCTTAATCGCGCCGCTCGCGCCGTAGACGACGTTGAGCACCTGCCGCGGCGTGCGGGCGAAGGCGAGGCTATTCGGATCGGTGTTGGTGATGTTGGCCGAGGACGGGAAGCCGCCGCCGATCGTGCTCTGGTCGCCGCCGATGCCCTGGTCGTCGACCGCGCCCGACAGCGTCGCGCGCAGCTTGGAGATCAGCGCGGTCGCGTTGGGGTAGAACTGGTTCTGTTGGGCGAACAGCAGGGTCCGGATCGTGCCGATGTGGTAGGCCTCGACCGCCAGGATGCTGGAGGCGGCCGCCAGATTGGCCTTGGAGGTGATGAAGGGCGCGGCCCCGATATAGGCCGTCACGCCAACGTCGGTGAGCGTGTAGGCGCCGAGCAGGAAGGAGAAGTCGTCCGCGTAGGGGCTGAAGTTTCCCGGCAGGCCGGCGGCCGCCGCGAAGGCCGTCCAGGCCGTGTCGAGCGAGATGACGGGCTCGGCCACGGCCTTGCTGCCCAGCGCCGAGCGGATGAACGTGACGTGGTTCTTCTCGTCGTTGGCGACCTCGGCCATCGTGTCGAGCACGATACCGTTGGTGAACGCGACCTTGCTGCCGCCCCGCACGCCGCCGCCCTGCACGCCGGCGCCGCTCGTCAGATCGGCCGGCAGGCCGACGCCGTAGACGCCGCGGTTGTAATACTCGGCCTCGAGATACTCGAGATTCAGGGCGAAGTTGAGGATCGCCACGTCGAGGTCGGGCGTGGCGGCCTGGGCTTCGCCGGTCATGGCGCCCGCGAAGGTGGCGAGCGCGCCGGTGATGCCGGCAGCCTTCATGAAGGCGCGGCGGCCGGCCTCGATGTCAATGGGATGATCGGCTGCGCCGTCGGCGCGCGATTGGATCTCGGTCATGCGTTTCTGTCCCTCGCTGGATCGTCGCGGATGGTCGGCCTGAACCGCGCATTGCGCCGCAGTCCGGACACGCTGACGACCTGTTTGGGGTTCCGATGCCCCATTTGAGAAAACGCGCTCTGTGGTTTTTTGATCCACCTCCCGTTGCGCGCCGCCCGTGGCCGGGCAGGGCGGCCGGAGGGTCCATCCTCCGGTCGATGCCGTCACGCTTCCCGCGCCGGTGCGATCGGCCGCGCTGGCGCGGATCGACAGACTCGAGGTGCCGATGGGTGAGGAACTACTCATGCGCTGAGGGGAGGTCCCGACCAAGCGAACGCGTCCCCGGGCCGGGACGGACGGGACGACCTCCGGGCCCGATCGGATTTGCGCCGGACGGCGTGTCTCCGGTAGGCTGAGGACCATCCGGAGGGGATGATGGTCGACACGGCACGGGCTCGACATCTGCAACGCTTCGCCGACGAACTGGACGAGATCGCCCGGCGCTCGGACATCGAGGGACCGGCTTCCGAAGCGGAGGTCGCGGCGATCTTCGCCGAGCATGAGGCGGAATGCGCCGCGTTGAAACGCGCCGAGGACGACGCTGATGCCGAGCAGGGGCGGGCGGGCCGAAGGGCCTGATGCCGGCCGGTCTCAGCCGCGAGGCCGCCCACGATCTCCGGAATATTCTGCGGGCGAGCCGCGCCTTCGGAGCAGACCGAGCCCGGAAGACGGCCGAGCAGATGGCCGCGAGGCTCGACCGGATCGCCCGAGGCGAGGGGCGCGGTCACAAGCGGCCGGACATCGTCTCGGAGCAGCCGATTCTCTGCGCTACGGTGGCGCCCTTTCTCATCTTCCATCATGCCGACACGCGCCGGGTTCTGCGCATCGTCGATGGCCGTCGAGACCTGCCGCCGCTGTTCTCCCGGCCATCATGATCCCTCCGGCGATCACTCCCCGCCGCCCTTCAGCACCAGCGGCAGCCCGGCCGCCACCAGCACGACGCGGCCGCACAGGGCGGCGACCCGCTGGTTCAGCCGCCCCTGGGCGTCGCGGAAGTCGCGGGCGAGGCGGTTGTCGGGCACGATGCCCCAGCCGACCTCGTTCGACACGAAGACCGCGGGCCCGGCAAGGCCCGGCAGCACGGCCAGCAGGCCCGCGCAGGAGCCCTCGACGTCGTGGCCGCCCAGCATGACGTTGCCGAGCCACAGCGTCAGGCAGTCGCAGAGCAGGATCCGGCCGGGCGCCGCCTCCCGCTTTAGAACATCGGTCAGGGCGAGCGGCTCCTCGACGGTGCGCCAGCCGTCGGCGGCCCGCTCGGCGCGATGCCGGGCGATGCGCTCCCGCATCTCGTCGTCGAAGGGCGTGGCGGTGGCGAGGTAGACGCGGTCGAGCCCCGTGTCCCGCGCCATCGCTTCGGCGTGGCGGCTTTTGCCCGAGCGCGTGCCGCCGATCACCAGCGCGTGGGTCGCGGGGGAGGTCACGCGGCGGACTCGCCCGCGGGGTGAGGGGCCTTCACCCGATCACCCCGCGCCCACCGGCCCGGACAGCCCTCGCGGCGGGCTCACCGTCGCCCG
>CAXTFP010000497.1:0-3031 GCA_964243135.1 uncultured Lichenihabitans sp. | reverse complement strand
GCCACGGCGCGCGGGGCCGGAACCGGCTCGGGCGGCGGCGCGGCCGGGGCTTCCGGCAGCGTGCTGCCGGCCCGCGGCGTCACGGTCTGGGCGACGCGGCGCCAGACTTCGATCTCGGCCTTGGTGAGGCGCCGGAAGCGCATGGCGATGGCAAGGCTGCCGCCGTCAGGCGCCCGACTCAGTGGCGACGAGGCGCCAGTTGGGATCGCGGGCATCAACCTCGCGGGCGAAGGTCCACAGGTCGAAGACGTCCGCCACCTGATCGGGCGAGCCGTCGACGACGGCGCCCTCCCGGTCGCGCGTGACGGCGATCATCTTGGAATGGAAGCGGATCGCCACCTGGGCGGTGCGGCCCTTGAGCTGCGCGTCCTCGACCGTGGACTTTTCGGTCGCCACGAAGGTGGTCTCGTGCTTCTGGCCCTGTCCCTCGCGGGCCGAGATGGCGGCGTCGAAGCCGTCGTAGACGTCCTTGGCGAGCAGCGGCTTCAGGGCCTGCCGGTCGCCGGCCGCGAAGCTCGTCACGATCATCTCGTAGGCGGCGCGGGCCCCTCCCATGAAGGCTTCGGCCGTGAAGCCGCGGTCGGCAGCGCCGATTCTGCGCAGGCCGTCGAGCGCGCGCGAGTCGGGCTCGACGAAAGGCCGCCACGCTTCCGCGGGATCGGCGGCGGCGGGGGCCGGGTCGGCGGCGCGGCCCTCGGTGGGAGGCAGGGGGAACACCTGGCCGGTGCCGGAGTTAGCCTTGGGGGGCGCGGCATCGGGGGCTGTCTTGCCCTCACGCAGCCGGCGGCGCGCCTCGAAGGGGTCGAAGGGTGGCCGCTCGGTGCCGGTGCGCGTGCCCAGCACGGAGCGCAGCTTCCACACGACGAAGATCGCCAGGACGGCGAAGATCACGGTCGAGAGGTCGAAGGGCTGGTGCATGGGCTTGGCCTCGTCGGCTGTCGCGGTGGGCGCGCGTTGCGGTGGAGCGCCGAGGCGCCCATATTCGAGATGTGAATGTGGGTGCGCCGCCTTCGATATCCACGCCCCCGCGGCGCGGGAAATGGGGACGGCGCCGCTTTCGGGATCGCTCGGCCATGCTGCGTCATCAGAATCTCGGGACCTTTGTCGCCCTGGCCTGCCTGGCCGAGGCCGTGACCTTCGTGGCCGTGGTGGACTGGATCGGCGCCGGCCCGGCCCTGCTGATCGGGTTCGGCTCGACCCTGCTGGGATTGGCGCGCCTGCGCCGGGTGGGCCGCGCGGCCTTCACGCATCTGCGGTCGGTGGCGGGGCGGCGCGGGGCGCCGGAGGACGCCTTCATCGACGGCGCCTTCGACGCGGCCGCGGCCGTGCTGCTGGTGCTGCCGGGCTTCCTCACCGACCTCGCGGGCCTAGCGCTCTTGTCACCCTCGGGCCGCGACTGGGTGAAGACCCGCATGGGCCTCCCGGCCGGGCCGCTGGCGGGGCCGCGCGCCGAGCGGGTGCGCGCCGCGGGGGGACCGCGCACCATCGATCTCGACGCGGGAAACTGGTCGCGTCTCGACCGCTCGCGGCCGAGCTGACGGCGGTTCCCGCTCGCTTGTGAGGTGGGGTGAAGCGTGTTACCCGCGCTTCCCGACACCGGCCCCCGGGCCGCGACCCTGCGGAGGAGCGACGAGCGATGGCCGAACAGAACGGGAATGGGAGCGGCCCCGGCCAGGGCCCGCAGCTCAACGCCCTCGCGCAATACGTCAAGGACCTGTCCTTCGAGAACCCCAACGCTCCGAACTCGCTCGGGCCGCAGGAGAAGGGCCCCAACATCTCGATCCAGGTCAACGTCAACGCCAAGCAGTTGAGCGAGACGGATTTCGAGGTCAGCCTGTCGCTCGAAGGCTCGGCCGGCGAGGGCGCCGGGACGCTGTTCAAGTTCGAACTCGACTATGCGGGCGTGTTCCGCGTCGCCGGCATCCCGAGCGATCAGGTCCACCCCGTGGTGATGATCGAGTGCCCGCGCCTGTTGTTCCCCTTCGCGCGCCAGATCGTCGCCGACTCGGTCCGCAACGGCGGCTTCCCGCCCCTGTTCATCGACCCGATCGACTTCGCCGGCCTGTACCGCCAGCGCATCGGCGAGGCCAGCCCCGCGCCGGCCAACCTGGCCTGAGGGGCGGCAGGCGCTTCTGCGATAGGATCAGCCCTCTCAACCGCTCGTCCCCGCGGATGCGGGGACCCAGCGCAAAAAAGACGGCCGAAGGCCGACGTTCCCGACTGCGCTTCGTGAGCCATGGGGGGTCAGAGCGAGGAGACCGGCCTTCGGCCGGCCGTCTTGCGCCGGGTCTCCGCCTACGCGGGGACGAGCGGTGGATTTCTTCAGTAGCCCGCGCGCGCCGGGGCTGCCGGCCGCGTGCCGGGGCCGTCGAGCACCCCGCGCAACGCCACAACCGAGATATCGCCGGGGACGCTCGGCGCCTCGGACCGGTCGCTCAGGAAGCCCGCCGCCACGACGATCGGCATGCAGGCGACCGCCGCCAACAGGGCCACGCTGATCGGGCTCCGCGACGCCCTGATGGCCGGCTCAGGCGCGGCACTCTGCTCCGATGGCGCGTCGTCAGGCTGCATGGCTCGGCCCGTCCAGGATCGCGGTGGCCGAGGAGGCCCCGCCGCATCACGGGACACTGCCCTCCGCAGGCTTAAGAACACCTGTGCGGGGTCGGCCCGGTCGGCCGTCCCTCGCCCGCATGGTGAAGGAAGCCTTGCGGGAAGGGCCCGGCCGATGCCGGGCCCCTCGGGTCGTCAGTTGTCGAGGAAGCTCCGCAGCTTGCGCGACCGCGACGGGTGCTTCAGCTTGCGCAACGCCTTGGCCTCGATCTGCCGGATGCGCTCGCGCGTCACCGAGAACTGCTGACCCACCTCTTCGAGCGTATGGTCGGTGTTCATGCCGATGCCGAAGCGCATGCGCAGCACCCGCTCCTCGCGCGGCGTGAGCGAGGCCAGCACGCGCGTCGTCGTCTCGCGCAGGTTCGACTGGATCGCCGCGTCGATCGGCAGGATCGCATTCTTGTCCTAGATGAAATCGCCG
>CAXTFP010000496.1:0-3044 GCA_964243135.1 uncultured Lichenihabitans sp. | reverse complement strand
TCTGGCCGGTGCTCACCGGTGAGCGCGCGGAGAACCTGCTGGCCCGCGGGCTGAAGGGGCCGGCGGTCGGCGAAGCCCTGGCGCTGTTCCGCGCGGCCTTTCGCGACGCCGGCTTCCCGGCGGACCCGGCGGCGCGGGCCGCCCTGCTCGACGCCGTCACGGCGCCCGCCGTCGAGGGTCGAGGGCCGGGGTCAGCGGGCGACGGCGCGTGATCTGTCGGCCCGCGGGATGGCGATCCCCTCATGCCGGGCTTGTTGGAGCCATTCGACGATCGCTTCGCGGCAATGGCTTTTGGCCTCCTCGATCCTGCATGCCAATGCAGTCCGATCTGGCCTTGTCCTGGCAGCGCCGACCCGGTCGCCTCCTCCACCGCCTTTCGGGCGGTCCCCCTCCTCCGCGGGGCGGAGGAGGAGACGCACCGTGCCGCGTGGTGGAGGAGGCGACCGGGCGCCACCGTCCCCCCAATCAGCCAGCGACTAAACTTAGGATCTGGGCCACCATCGCTTTTCGGATGGCAAGATGACCCGTGCCGGCGACAGCGAATTTCCATATCGTCGATCGTCCTATCACCTCTGTGCTGATGGATGATCCCGCGGAGACACATGCGGCAGTCGAGGTCTTTGCTCCCGCCTGTCGCGTGGACAGCCGCTCGGGCCTCGGACACGGTGAGCGTAGACGCATCTTCGAGGTGATCATGAGCGTGCCAGCGCTAGCCATCTTCGCCCTCGCTTTGATCGTGGATGCGGGATCGCCGGGGCCGACCGTGGCGGCTCTGGTGTCTCTCGTCATGCCGACCGGCCTCCGGGATGTCCTGCCATTTCTGATCGCGCTCTGGTTGGGCGAAGCAGTATGGTTGACGCTCACGGTCGCGGGGCTGGCCGTCGTCGCGCAGACTTTCGGGACGCTCTTCCTGATCGTCAGATACGTCGGCGTGGTCTACCTCTTCTACCTCGCATGGACGATGTGGCACGCACCGGCAACGAGCCGCACGACACCGACTCCCAGCGGTCAGCGCCCATGGCGGATGTTCGTCGCGGGCCTCCTCGTCTCGATCGGCAATCCCAAGAACGTCGTCTTCTACCTGGCTCTTCTGCCGACCATCATCGACATCGCCTCCGTCGGTGTGTCGGGATGGTTCGAACTCATCGCGACGATGCTCGTCACCCTCGCGGCGATCGATCTGTCGTGGTCCTGTGCGGCCGTTCAGGCGCGCCGCCTGCTCGCGAACGGCAGGGCGATGCGGGTCGCCAACAGGGTCAGCGCGACGCTGATGGCCGGCGCAGCCACGCTGGTCGCTGCACGTTGAAGCTCTTTGGATCGCGCTCGGCAAAGATCCGGCCGGGGCCGACCGGCGACGTCGATCGGTGACGAGACGCCGCCGTTGGCCCTCCTCAGCCCATGTCGTGGGCGGCGAGGAGCTTCTCGATCTCGGGGATCGGGTGGTGGGTGTAGTCCTTGGGGATCTCGGCCACGACGCGCCTGTGGGCCTCGGCTGACAGGTCCTTGCGGAGTTCGGCCAGGCACTTCGGCGGCGCCACCACGACGATCTCCTTGAAGGAATTGTCCTGGGCGCCCTGATTGATCCGCTCGGCCACTCCGGCCGCGAAACGGTCCTCCTCCTGCCGGTGGAAGTCGGTGCCGCCCATGGGGCTGTGCTGCACGCCGGCATGGCCGAAAGCGCGGCCGGGGGCGTCGGTGCCCTGGTCGCGGGTGGCGGGGTTGTCCTGCTGGCGGACTTCGAGGCGGCGCAGGTTGAGGAGCTCGGAGTCGCCCTCGTTGTGCAGGAACAGCGCCTTCTTGCCGTCGCCGACCATGACCCAGGCGCCGTAGTTGACCTTAAGCGTCGCCATGTCCGTCCTTTCTCATTGCGGGGGCCGGGCCGGACCGCCCGCGGGGCCGTCCGTGCCCGGCCTCCTGCCGTTGCGGGTAGGGCTCAACGGCGGGCCGTGTCGATTGTTCAGGCGGGCGAGGCCGCGCCCGGCGCCGACACCGGCCCCGAGGCGCCGTCCAACGCCCCCGGCGCCAGTTCGCACCACAGCAGCCGCGCCGCGTCGACCGGGCCGGGCATGGCGAGCCGGCCCGGCGGCACGCGGGCGAAGCCGAAGCGGCGATAGTAGGGCTCGTCGCCGACCAGGATCGCGAGCCCGTGGCCGGCGTCGCGCGCCGCGTCCAGCGAGCGCGCCACCAGGGCGGCCGCGATGCCGCGCCCGCGGAAGGCGGGGTCGACGATCAGCGGGCCCAGCAACAGCGCCGGGGCCGGGCCGGCGCCGACCGGCGTCATGCTGTTGGCGCCGACCAGCAGCGTCGACACCCGCGCCACAAAGCACAGGTCCCAGTCCGGCGCCGCGGCCTCGCGCAGGCGATAGGCGGTCTTGGCGAAGCGGCCGGGCCCGAAGACCCGCTCGGCCAAACGCTCGACGGCGGGCGCGTCGGCCGGCATCTCGCGGGTGACGAGGACGGACAGGCTGAGCGGGAGATCGGTCATGACCGACCCATACAGCCATCCGCCGGCCCGCAGAAGCACCGTCAAGGTTAAGCCGCGGACGGCTTGGCGCCCCGCGCGGCGGCGCGTTAGCGTCCGAGGACTGACGGCCCCAGCCGAAGGCGTCCGCCCATGAACCTCCACCTCCCCGCGCCGCAGGTGCTCGAACGGACCCGCGGGACGGCGCCGCCCGCCCGCGCCCTCCGCTTCGCGGCGCTGTGCCTCGGCGCAGCGCTGCTGCTGGCGATCAAATACTATCCGCTGAAGCCCACCCTGTTCGTGCTGAGCCAATACCTGTGGACCGCGGAGGTCGGCGACTATCGCCGCGCCGTGGTGTCGAGCCTCGCGGCCCTGGCCCATGGCCACGACCCCGCGCGCTTCCTGCCGGTGGTCGACCTCGTGTCGCTGGTCGAGATGGGGGGCCTCGCGCTGGCGCTGGCCTGGGGCGCGGTGCGCCTCGCCGGCCGGCCGGTGCCGCGGCTGGGCCTGCTGCTGCTGCTGTGCTCGGGCGCCGTGCCGCATCTCCTGGCGACGCGCGGCTCGCAGGACGGCTTCGCGGCCC
>CAXTFP010000495.1:0-3057 GCA_964243135.1 uncultured Lichenihabitans sp. | reverse complement strand
GCTCGTGCTGCTCGACGAGCCGCTCGCCAACCTCGACTACAAGCTGCGCGAGGAGCTCCGCGAGGAACTGCCCCGCCTCTTCGCCGAGACCGGCGCCATCCTGGTCTACGCCACCACCGAGCCCACCGAGGCGCTGCTGCTGCGCGGGCGCACCGCCACGCTGCGGGAAGGCCGCATCACCCAGGTCGGACCCACCGCCGCCGTCTACCGCGACCCCGACAGCATCGACGCCGCCCGCGTCTTCTCCGACCCGCCGCTGAACGAGCTGAAGCTCGCGGTGTCGGGCGGGGCCGCCTCGCTCGCCGCCGGCCGCCGGCTCCCCGCCGAAGGTCTCCCCATGGGCCTGCCCGACGGCGCCTGCACGCTGGGCTTTCGCTCGGACGCGGTGACGATCGCGTCGGCGGGCGACGGGGCCCCGCGCGACGGCCGCATGGGCTTCCCCGGCACGGTCGCCGTGACGGAGATCAGCGGCTCGGAATCCTTCGTCCACGTCGACGCCGACGGGGGCCTCGGCACCTGGGTGTGCCTCGTCGAGGGCGTGCACGGCTACGAGCCGGGCGACCGGGTCGAGGCCCGGCTCGACCTCGCCCGCGCCTTCGCGTTCGGCCCCGGGGGAGCGCGCATCGCCGCGCCCGCCCCGGCCGCCGCCCTCCGCCAAACCGTTCCGGCCTGAGGGAGCCCGCGCATGGCCCAGATCACCCTCGACGGCATCGGCCACGCCTATGGCGCGGCCGCGAGCGAGGCCGATTTCGCGCTGAAGCCGCTCCATCACGTGTGGGAGGAGGGCCGCGCCTACGCGCTGCTCGGCCCCTCCGGCTGCGGCAAGACCACCCTGCTCAACATCATCTCGGGGCTGGTGATCCCGTCCCACGGGCGGCTGCTGTTCGGCGACCGGGACGTGACGCGCCTGCCGACCGAGCGGCGCAACATCGCCCAGGTGTTCCAGTTTCCCGTCATCTACGACACAATGACGGTGGCCGAGAACCTCGCCTTCCCGCTGAAGAACCGCGGCCTGCCGCGGGCCGCCATCGAGGCGCGGGTGGCCGAGGTCGCGGCCATGCTCGACCTCGTGCCCGTGCTCGGCCGCCGCGCCCGCGGCCTCACGGCTGACGCCAAGCAGAAGATCTCGCTCGGCCGCGGCCTCGTGCGCGCCGACGTGTCGGCCGTGCTGTTCGACGAGCCGCTGACGGTGATCGACCCGGCGCTGAAGTGGGAACTGCGCTCGAAGCTCAAGGCCATCCACCGGGCGCTCGACCTGCTGATGATCTACGTCACCCACGACCAAGTCGAGGCCCTCACCTTCGCGGACAAGGTCGTGGTGATGAACGACGGCCGCGCCGTGCAGATCGGCACCCCCGCCGAGCTGTTCGAGCGGCCCGAGCACACCTTCGTGGGCTACTTCATCGGCTCGCCTGGCATGAACCTGCTGCACGGCGAGGTGGCGGGCGCCGAAGCGCGGGTCGACGGTCACGTCCTCCCGCTCGGATCGAGCTATCCGGGGCTCCGGGCCGGGCAGGCCGTGAAGCTCGGCATCCGGCCCGACTACGCGACGCTGACGGAGGGCGAGGGCCTGCCCGTCGAGGTGCGCAGGATCGACGACCTCGGCCGCAAGCGCCTGGCTCACGTCGGCCTGGGTGCCGGCGGGCAGACGCTGGTCGCGACCGTGCCCTACGGCATGGGCGTCGAGACCGGCCCGGCGCGCCTCAGGCTCGACCCCGCCCGCACGCACGTCTACCTCGACGAGCGCCGCGTCGAGGGGCAGAGTCTGGCTCGGGGGAGGGCCGCCTGATGGACAGCCGCGTTTGGGATAACCGCGCTTGGCTCTTCGTGGTGCCGGTGCTGCTCTTCGTCCTGTTCTCCTCGCTCATCCCGATGATGACGGTGGTGAACTACTCGTTCCAGGATTCGATGGGGCAGAACAGCTTCTTCTGGAACGGCGTCGGCTGGTTCCAGAACCCGCTCGACCCCACCACCGGCGTCGGCGCGCGGTTCCAGGGCGCGCTCCTGCGCAACCTCGCCTTCTCGGGCGTGGTGCTGGCCATCGAGGTGCCGCTCGGCATCGCCGTGTCGCTGTGCATCCCGAAGTCGGGGTGGCGGGTCGGCGCCGTGCTGGTGGCCATCGCCCTGCCGCTCCTCATCCCCTACAGCGTGGTGGGGGTCATCTGGCAGCTCTTCGCCCGCACGGACATCGGCCTGCTCGGCGTCGGGCTCGACCGCGCGGGCGTGCCCTTCAACGTCACGCAGGACGCGGCCTCGGCCTGGGCCGTGATCGTGGTGATGGACGTGTGGCACTGGACGTCGATGATCGCGCTCCTGTGCTACGCCGGCCTGAAGGCGATCCCCGACGCCTACTACCAGGCGGCGCGGATCGACGGCGCCAGCCGCTGGAGCGTGTTCCGCAATATCGAGTTGCCGAAGCTGCGCAAGGTGCTGGTGATCGGCATGCTGCTGCGCTTCATGGGCTCGTTCATGATCTACACCGAGCCCTTCACTGTCACGGGCGGGGGCCCGGGCGAGTCGACGAGCTTTCTGTCGATCGACCTCGTCAAGATGGCGCTGGGTCAGGTCGACCTCGGCAACGCGGCCGCCTATTCGCTGGTCTACAACCTCATCACGCTGACGGTCTGCTGGGTGTTCTTCACCTACACGACCCACGCCGACCAGAGAAAGGACGCCTGATGTCGTCGTCCACCCTCGGCTCCGCGGCGGCCGGGTCCTCGGTCGCCCTGGTGCGCCCCGCGGCCGCCCCCCGCGCGCGGGCCGCCTGGGGCCGCCCCGCCGGCATGGCGCCCTACATGCTGTTCCTGCTCGTGCCGATCTACTGGCTCGTCAACATCAGCTTCAAGACCAACGCCGACATCCTGGCACGCTGAGCTTCTGGCCGCAGCACCCGACGCTCGACAACTACCGCCGCATCTTCGCCGACCACGAATGGCACGCGAGCTTCGTGAACTCGATCCTCTACGTGGGCCTCAACACGGTCGTGTCGGTGGGCGTAGCGTTGCCGGCCGCCTACGCGTTCAGCCGCTACCGCTTCGTCGGCGACAAGCCGCTGTT
>CAXTFP010000494.1:0-3057 GCA_964243135.1 uncultured Lichenihabitans sp. | reverse complement strand
GTCCCAGCAGTTGTCCATGAAGGTGATGCCGCGGTCGATCGCCTCGTGCATCATCTTGATCGATTCGGCCTCGGTGACCTTCGGCTTGCCGATATGCGAGCCGCCGAGCCCGATGGCCGACACGGTCTCGCCGGTCGTGCCGAGCTTGCGGTAGATCATCTCGCCCCGGAGCTCGCCCGGCTCCGTCACCCTGGGCAGGGCCGCCGTGGCCGCGGCCGGCGTCTGCTCCGCGCCCGTGGTGGGCAGTGTCTCGGCCGCGAGGGTCGGGGCGGCCGCCTGGGCCGCGTCGAGGCCGACGCCGGCGCCGGCCACGCCGGCGAGGGCAGTCTTGATGAAGGTGCGGCGTTCCATGGGGCTCTCCGGGTCCGGCGGTCCCAAGGGGAACGCGCCCCCGCCGGCCCCGGATCCGCAGCCCCGGCGTCGCAGACCCGTGGTGGCGGTCAGGCCGCCTCGGCCTCGATCTCGTCGTAGCGCTTGTAGCGATAGACCGCGACCGACACGAGCCAGCTCACGGCGAACAGCGCCACGATCACGTAGCCCAGCACGCCGAAATGGTCGTTCAGCGCCCCGACCCCGTCCCAGAAGCCGCCTTCAAGTTTGAGGCGGTCGGCCGCGAGGCCCAGCGCTTCCACGCTGCCGACCAGCACCGCCACCACCACCGACACCAGCGTGATGGTTATGTTGTAGTAGAGCTTGCGGATCGGCTTCACGAAGGCCCAGCCGTAGGCCCCGACCATGAGCACGCTGTCGGTCGTGTCGAGCAGCGTCATGCCGGCCGTGAACAGGGCCGGGAACACCATGATGCTCCACACCGGCAGGCCCTGGCTCGCCTGGGCGGCCGAGATGCCGAGCACGCCCACCTCGGTCGCGGTGTCGAAGCCGAGGCCGAACAGCAGGCCCAGCGGGTACATGTGCCAGGAGCGGCGCACGATGCCGAACACCGGCCGGAAGATGCGCCCCATGAGGCCGCGGCCGGCCAGCAGGCGGTCGACGTCCTCCTCGACCAGCGGCCCGCCGCGCTTCACGCTCTGGAAGGTGCGCCACACGCCGGACAGGACCGCGACGTTGGCGGCCGCGATGGCGAAGAGGAACGCGACCGACACGCTCGTGCCGATCAGCCCGCCGATGTCCTTCATGGCGTCGAACCGGTCCTGCAGCGCCGCCGTCGTGGCGGCGATCAGCAGCGACAGCGCCACCACGACGGTGGAATGGCCGAGCGAGAACCACAGGCCCACCGAGACGGGGCGCCGCCCCTCCCCCATCAGCTTGCGGGTGACGTTGTCGATGGCCGCGATGTGGTCGGCGTCGAAGGCATGGCGCAGGCCGAAGCTGTAGGCCAGCGAGGCCGTGCCGAGCAGCACCGGGTGGTCGTGGAAGGCCGCGACGGCCCAGAGCCAGGCGGCGACGTTGGCGCCGATCAGCAGGGCGTAGACCCCGATCACCTGGCCGCGGAGGCCCCGGTCCCACCGGCTCGCCCGCGCCCCGTCGGTCGATGTCATGCCGCCCTTCCGCGTCACGGCGTCACAGCGTGGGCCGAGCTCACGGGCGGCGAAGCCTCTTCCCGTCCGGCGAGGAGGTTGCAGATCCGCAGCGCCGCGCAGGCCGCGCCGTAGCCGTTGTCGATGTTCACCACCGCCACGCCCGGCGCGCAACTGGCGAGCGCCGCGTGCAAGGCCGGCAAGCCGCCCTCGGCCACGCCGTAACCGACGGAGGTCGGCAGCGCCACGACCGGCGCCCGCACGAGGCCGCCCACGACGCTGACCAGGGCCGCATCCATGCCGGCCGCCACGATGACGACGGGGGCGCGGCGGATCTCCTCGATGCGGTCGAGCAGGCGCCACAGGCCGGCGACGCCGATGTCCGTGAAGGCGCCGTGCGGCTGGCCGTTGAACGCCAGGGTGCGGCAGGCTTCCCGCCCCATGGGGATGTCGGAGGTGCCGGCCATCACCACGGCCACCGGGGCCCCGAGCCGCGCCGGGCGCGGCGCGCCGAAGACGGCCGTGCGCGACAGGGGCTCGTAGTCGAGCGCGCCGCGCAGCCGCGCCGGCAGGGCGTCGCGTTTGTCGGCGTCGAGCCGCGTCAGAAGCAGCCCGCCGCCGGGCGGGAAGGCATCCAGGATGGCGGCGATCTGGTCGGCCGTCTTGCCGGCGCAGAAGATCGCCTCGTCGAGGCCGATGCGCTCGCGGCGGTCGAGGTCGAGCTTGAACTCCGTCATGGGTGCCCGTGTCCCTGCTCGAACCCTTGGAGAAAGGCCGAGCCGTTGCGGTAGGCCGAGAAGGTCAGGGCCGCGGAGGGCAGCAGGGGACCGAAGCGGCGCGCCACGTCGGCCTCGACCGCGGCGCGGCGGGGCGCGTCGAGGGCCGCCAGCGTCGCGGGATCGAGCTCCACCACCACGCCCGCGGCCCGCACCCGGCACCGCACGGTGCCGCGGGGGAAGTCGCCGGCGAGGTCGCGCTCGACCGCGTGGATGGCGCGCAGCACTTCGGGGCGGATGGCGATACCGGTCTCGACGCGGCTCGACAGGCAGGGCGTGGCCGGCAGCTCGCTCAGCTCGCCGAGCCCGAGGTCCCGGGCCAGCGCCCGCACGGTGCGCTTGTCGATGCCGGCTTCGAGGTAGGGGTGGCGCACCGCGTGGTGGCGCGCGGCGTCGAGGCCGGGGCGGTATTCGCCGAGGTCGTCGGTGTTGGCGCCGGACAGCATCTGGGCGCGCGTGTGCCGGCCGATCGTGCCGTAAAGGTTGGTCTTGCAGAAGAAGCAGCGGTTCGTGGGGTTGGCCGTGTAGCTCGCGTCGTCGAACTCCCCCGCCTCGACCACGCGGAGGCGCCAGCCCCGCTCGGCCGCGACCCGCTCGACGCGGGCCGTGGCGTCGCCGGGCACGGCCGGCGACACGGCATGGAACATCTCGACGTCGCGGCATTCGCGCCCCGCGAGGGTCGCGAGCGTCAGGCTGTCGATGCCGCCGCTCACCGCCACCGCCAGGCCGCCCTCGATGCCGCGCAGCACCTCCGCGAGCCGCCGCGCCGCGATGCCAGTGTCGCCTTGCATCATCGCGTATCC
>CAXTFP010000493.1:0-3064 GCA_964243135.1 uncultured Lichenihabitans sp. | reverse complement strand
CCTGGCGCCCGCGCGGGTAGCGATCGCCACGCGGCCGCCCTCGGGCATGGCCTGCCGGGCGTTGACAACGAGGTTCATCAGCGCGGCGTCGAACTGCGTCTGGTCTGCGAGGCAGGCCGGCAGCCCGTCCGCCTTGTCGAAGGACAGCGTCACGCCCGGCCCGGCGGCGTGGCGCAGCACGTCCTCCAACTCGCCCAGGAGGACGTTGATGCAGGCCGGGCGGACCACGAGCTCGTCGCGCTTCGAGAACGCGAGGAGCTGAGTGATGAGCCGGCTGCCGCGCTCCACCGCTTCCTCGGCGGCACGCAGGACGGACTCGTCCGGGCCGCGCCGGCGGACGAGCCGCAGCGTCGAGGCCATCACGGTCAGGAGGTTGCGGAAGTCGTGCGACACGCTGGCGGTCATCTGCCCCAGCGCTTCCAGCTTCTGCATCGCCACGGCGCGGTTCCGGGCGCGCCGGCGCTCCTGGAGGCGGCGCGTCACGACGGCCGCGAGGGCCGCGGCCATCAGCACCACGGCCGCCACCGCGGCCAGCGTGGGGGCCGCGACGCGCCACCAGCGCAGCCGGAGGTCGGCGAGGTCGATGCCCACCGCGACGACGAGCGGATAATCGGCGGTACGGTGGAAGGCGACGAGACGCCGGTCGCTCTCGGATCCGGGCGAGCTGAAATTGCCGAGCGTCGTGGCGAGGTCGAAGGTGGGCATGTTGGCGAGGCTGGGCACGGCCTCCGAATGCGCCCCATCCGTCGAAGCCAGCAGGATCGAGCCGTTGTCCTGATAGAGGTCGATCGAGCCGCGGCGGCCGAGGTCGAGGTTGCGGTAGAAGTCGCTGAAGTAGCGCGGCTCGACGCTCGCCACCATCATGCCCTCGAAGCCGCCGTCCCCCGTGCTCAGGCGGCGCATCACGGGAATCGCGCTGAGCGGGCCGTGGCCGCTGAACAGCGGCTGGCCGACCAGGAATTTCAGGTTCGGATCGCCCGCGAAGCGGTCGAGGTAGGGCCGGGCCGGGACGTCTGACAGGCTCTCCCCGGCGGCGCCCGACATCTGCGTCACGCCCCCGTTGGGGCCGACGACGTAGAGGGCGTGGATGAAGTCGAGCTCGGAGACGCGCTGGGCGAGCAGCTTTTCGAAGGCGGGCGCGTGGTCCGGGAGAGGGGCCGCGGCAAAGACCGGCTCCAGCCCCGCCAGTGTGAGGTCCACGGCCTGGAAGGTGCGGGTCGTCTGCTCGGCCAGCAGGAAGGCCAGGGTACCGCCGCGGGTCTGCGCATCCTTGTAGATGCTCGACCAGTAGCCCCAGAGGGCGCCGGCCACCAGCACCAGTGCGGCCAGCACCAGGGCGGCCGTGCCGCGATAGACGAAATTGCGCGACCCGGACCGGAGCGCCGCCCCCGCCGCATTCCCCCATTCTCGCCAGGACTGTCGCATGGCGTCATCGCGCCCCGGGCCAGGACCGGCCACATCGTGACCCTAGTGTGGCAGCGGCCACCGATCCATCCCCAATGCGAGCCTCCACGAGCGTCAACCGGAGCTCCGGCCGCGCCCGTCGCGCGACCGAACGTCACGCCGATCCTCAATGGCGGTTCACGATGGCCGATCTGCGGCGGCGCGGTGTCGGCCCCGCATGGCGTTCAGGGGCGGCCCCTCGCCGCGCGCGCCCTCGGCCCCGGCTCGTCACAGCTTGATCTGCAGCTTCACGTCGCTCGCCCGGCCCTCGGCGGCGCGCTCGAAGGCCGCGACGCTGTCCTCGAAGGCGAAGGTCGCGGTGACGAGCGGCTTCAGGTCCACCTTGCCGGAGGCGATCATGGCCAGCGCCCGGTCGAACACGTTGGCGTAGCGGAACACCGTCTCGATGCGGATCTCCTTGGCGGCGATCGCCGACACGTCGAGCCGCACGGGCTCGACCGGCATGCCGATCAGCACGAGGCAGCCGCCGGGGCGCAGCAGCCCCTGGATCCCGTCATAGGCCCGGGGGGCGCCGCTCGCCTCGAAGACCACGTCGGCGCCCCAGCCGTCGGTCGCGGCCGACACGGCCTCGGCCAGCGACGCAGTCCTGACGTTGACGGTCGAGATGCCGGGGTAGCGGGCCGCGATGGCGAGCTTCTCGTCCACGAGGTCCGACACGACCACGCGCGAGCAGCCGCCCGCGAGCGCCGCCAGCGCCGCCATGATGCCGATCGGCCCCGCGCCCGTCACCACGGCCGTGTCGCCGGGCTGTATCTTCGCCTTCACGGCCGCCTGGAGCCCGACCGCGAAGGGCTCCACCATAGCGGCCTCGGCGAAGGACACGCTGTCGGGCAGCTTGAAGGTGAAGGCTGCGGGGTGGACGACCTCGGGCGTCAGCACGCCGTGGACCGGCGGCGTGGCCCAGAAGACGACGCTGGGGTCGACGTTGTAGAGGCCGAGCTTGGAAGCGCGCGAGGTCAGGTCCGGCACGCCTGGCTCCATGCAGACGCGGTCGCCGACCTTGAGGTTCGTGACCGCCGCGCCGACCTCCGCCACCGTGCCGGCGGCCTCATGGCCCAGCACCATGGGGGCGTCCACGACGAAGCCGCCGATGCGGCCGTGCGTGTAATAGTGCACGTCGCTGCCGCAGACCCCCACCGTGTCGATGCGGATCCGGACGTCGCCCGGACCCACCGCGAGCGGCAGGTCGATGTCGCGGAGCTTCAGTTCGTTCTGTCGTTCGAGGACGAGGGCGCGCATGGGATCCGTTCCGTTCAATCGATGAGGAAGCCGCCGTCGACCGGCAGGTCGATGCCGTTCACCATGGCGGCCTCGTCCGACAGGAGAAAGGCGATGGCGGACGCCACCTCGGCCGGCTGCACGAAGCGGCCGAGCGCACGGGGCGCCGTGTCGTTCCCGTCGTGCTCACGACGCGCACGCGATCGGGGCGCTCAGCGGCACGGTCGAGCCGTCCGGGAAGCCCAACGCGACGGTGGCCGACCACGGGCCCACGCACTGCGCCGGCGCGCGGAACAGATCGACGCGGGTGCGGGTGACGCGCGTGCGTGCCTTGCGCGACCCGCGACGGCGCAGCTTGACGACCTTGCGGATGGTGCGGCTC
>CAXTFP010000492.1:0-3067 GCA_964243135.1 uncultured Lichenihabitans sp. | reverse complement strand
GCCGAGGAGGACTGGGTGCGCTACGGCGTGACCGGACGGCGCAAGCGCAACGTCCGCCGCATGGCCGAGCTCGGCGAGCTGCGCCGGGACCGGCGCGAGGCCACGAGGGCCGTCGGCCTCGCGACCCTCACGGTGTCGGAGGGCCGAACCTCGGGCAAGCTCGTGATCGAGGCCGAGGGCGTGTCGAAGAGCTACGGCGAGCGCCCCATCGTGCGCGGCTTCTCGACCCGCGTGCTGCGCGGCGACCGGCTCGGCATCATCGGGCCGAACGGCGCCGGCAAGACGACCCTGCTCAATCTGCTCACGGGGCGGGACGCGCCCGACGCGGGCGACGTCAAGGTCGGCGCCAACGTCCAGCTCGCGACGCTCGACCAGGCGCGCTCCAGCCTGAAGCCCGACACGACGCTCAGCGACGCCCTGACGGGCGGCGGCTCCGACCAGGTGATCGTCAACGGCGCCAGCAAGCACGTCATCGGCTACATGAAGGAGTTCCTGTTCGGGCCCGAACAGGCCCGCACGCCGCTGTCGCGCCTGTCGGGCGGCGAGCGCGGACGGCTCATGCTGGCCCGCGCCCTGTCGCTGCCCTCGAACCTCCTGGTTCTGGACGAGCCCACCAACGACCTCGACCTCGAGACGCTCGACCTCCTGCAGGACATGCTGGCCGACTATCCCGGCACCGTCGTGGTGGTGAGCCACGACCGCGACTTCCTCGATCGGGTCTCGACCTCCGTGATCAACGCCGAAGGGCAGGGCCGCTGGACCGAATATGCCGGCGGCTATTCCGACATGGTGGCGCAGCGCGGCTCCGGCGTGACATCGCGCACGCGGGAGGCCGCCGGGGCTACTCCCCCAGCCGCGCCGGAGGCGCGGCCCGCCGGAGCGCCCGCGCCCCGCCGCGGCAGGCTCAGCGGCAAGGACAGGCACGCGCTCGACGTGTTGCCGCGGCAAATGGATGAGATGCGCGCCCTGAAGGGCAAGCTGCGGAGGGCCCTCGACGATCCCGGCCTCTATGCCCGCGATCCTGCGCGCTTCGCCAAGCTGTCGGCGTCGCTCGCCGACACGGAGGCCAAGCTCGCGGCGGCCGAGGACCAGTGGCTCACGCTGGAGTTGATGCGCGAAGAGGTCGAGGGCTGAGACGTGCCGTCCGACCTTGGCCTGATCTTTCCGGACCTCGTTCTGTACTGAATAGATGCGCTGAAGGTGCCGCGCCGGGGCGGGTGCGGTGCAACGATTCCTGCGGTCAAGCATTAGCTTCCGTCCATGGGGATCGACACATGAACGAACCGATTTCGAGAGGCACGCCGTCCGGCTCGGCCCTCACCGCCATCGCGGTGCTGGGCTTCGCCCTGGTCGGCGTCCTGAAGCGCCCGCAGCTCGCTCAGGCTCCGGGGAAGCCGTCGGCCCGGACCCCGGCCGTCGCCGGCGATGCCGCGCCGCAGGGTGGGCCGGGGAGCTCGAGCGGTGCCAACGCGGCCGACAGCAAGGCGGGCTCCGACGGCACGCCGACCGAGCATCCCCCGGGCTTCGTCGGCATCGCCCGCGCGGTCTACGACCGCTTCGGCCGCGACAACATCAGCCTGGTGGCGGCAGGGGTCGCCTTCTACGTGATGCTGTCGATCTTCCCGGCGCTGGCCGCGATGGTGTCGCTCTACGCGCTGGTGGGCAACCCGGACGATGTGGCCAGCCGGGTGTCGGAATACGGCAATCTGCTGCCGCCCGAGGCGCTGAAGCTCATCATCGACGGGCTGCACAACTTCGCCAAGACGGCCGGTTCGACCCTGTCCTGGGCGCTGGGGACCAGCGTGCTCCTGGCGCTGTGGAGCGCGCGCGCCGGCATCTCCTCGGTGATGACGGGCCTCAACATCGCCTACGAGGAGATCGAGACCCGCTCCTTCATCGTTCAGACGCTGATGGCGCTGGGCCTGACGGTGGGCGCGGTGATCTTCGCCGTGGTGGTGATCTTCGCCGTGGCGGTGATCCCGATCATCCTCAAGTTCCTGGCCCTCGACGGCGTCGCCACGACGCTGATCGACCTCGCGCGCTGGCCCGTCCTGGCCGTGCTCGTGGCCATGGGCTTCGCTGTGATCTACCGCTACGGCCCGTCCCGGAAAGGCGCGAACTGGCGCTGGATCAGCTGGGGTTCGGCCATCGCCACGGTGCTGTGGCTGGTCGGCTCGGTGGGCTTCTCGATCTACGTCAGCAAGTTCGGGTCCTACGACGCCACCTACGGGGCGCTCGGCGCCGTCGTGGTGCTGCTGCTGTGGCTGTGGGTC
This sequence comes from uncultured Lichenihabitans sp., assembly GCA_964243135.1. Lineage (GTDB taxonomy): Bacteria > Pseudomonadota > Alphaproteobacteria > Rhizobiales > Beijerinckiaceae > Lichenihabitans. The sequence continues at coordinate 794 of CAXTFP010000492.1, read as the reverse complement.
AGCGCGCTGGTGCTGCTGGTCGGCGCCGAGATCGATGGCGAGCTCGACCAGCGCGCCACCCTGGCGGGCTCGCCGCTGGCGCCCGTGCCGGCCGGGGCGCCGAAGCGCTGATCGTATCCCCGGCCGCTCGCCTCAATCCAACGGCGCGACCGAGACATCCGCGCCGCGCGCCGGAGCTACCGGCATCGGCTCTGCTGGGCGCGGCTGAGCGGGCGCGCTGACCGGGGCCGGCCTCGCGGGGCCCGGAGCCGAGCGCAGGGAGGCGGGCTGCAAGGCCGCAGGGTCGGGCGTCCGCGCGACAGCCCGCAGGAGGGTCGGTCGCCGGGGCGCGGGGGCCGATCTCGCGACTGCGCGGGAGACGGAGGCCTGCGGCAGGGGGGCGGTGTGGGTCGCGGTCGTCCGGAGGGAGCCCGGCGGCATCAGGGCCACGGCCCTGTCGGCCCGGGGCGCGAAGCGGGCCCGCCACCCGTGCGCCGCCGGCTGATCTGCGCGACGGCGAGATGGAGCGGCCGCGAGGTGATCCAGCGCCACGGGCTCGACCATGGGCCGCCGGTATCGGAGGTGGCGTCCCGCCCAGCCGAAGGGACGGGGCACGATGACGAAGACCTCGCCCCGCGGGCGCGGTCCGTCCCAGCCCCGGCACGGCCCGAAGCATGGCCCGGGGCCGAAGGGGCCGAGCCACTGAGCCTGGGACGGCAGAGCGGACGAGAGGGTGAGGAGCAGGGCGAGCGCGAAGGGGCGGCGGGGCATGGCGGAACCTCGACGAGGATTGCTCAGCCTGCGCGCTGCAACCC
>CAXTFP010000491.1:0-3067 GCA_964243135.1 uncultured Lichenihabitans sp. | reverse complement strand
CGGATGCCGTCGCCGCGCCCCCGAGCCCGCCCGCGGCGCGGCCGCCGTCCCAGGCCGCACCTCCTCCGGCGATGCCGACCCCGACGCCCCAGCCCGCGCCGCCCCCTCAGGGCGGCGTTTCTGCTCCTGGGGCCGCGCTGTCCGCCCCGGCGACCCCCGCGAGCGGCACCGTCGCCGACTGGTCGCCGACCACGGCCGTGCCGAAGGGCTACGTGCCGCCGAACCAGGCGAGCATCTACATGAACCCTGGCGTGCTCAAGGGCGAGCAGGACAACGCCACGAAGATGATCGAGGAAGCCCGGGGACAGGCCGCCGCCGGCAGCCAGCTCCAGATGCGGCTCGACGAGATGGACCGGCAGTACGCGCAGCTGCCGAAGACCGGCGTGCTGGCGCCCGGCGCCGCCGCCACGGCGCGGGCCGACCTCGCGAAGGGGATCAACGCCTTCGCGACCAGCATCGGGGCGCAGGCGCCCTACGATCCGAACGAGGTCGCGGCCAACGAGAACCTCGTGAAGGACCGCTTCCGCCTCGGCGCCGACCTGGCCAAGCAGATGGGCGGGCGCGAGCCGGGCTACATCGTCGAGCAGGCCGTGAAGGCGAACCCGGGTGCCGACAACACGCCGCTCGCCTCCCAGCGCATCACGGCCGGGATGCGCCAAGCCTCGCAGTACCAGCAGGACCGGGCGGCTTTCTTCGACGACTACAATGCGCAGTTTGGCCACCTTAACGGGGCGCAGCGCGCCTTCGATCGGCTCAACCCGCCGGAAAGATATGCCGACCGGGCGGTCATCTCGACCGTCGACCCGCGCGACGTGGGCGCGCTCCGGCAGAATGCCAAGAACCCGGCCGCGGCGGCCGCGATCGATCAGAAGTACGGCGTCGGCACGTCGGCCATCATCATGAGGCAGTGACGATGGCCGGCTTCGTCCTCCCCAGCGACCAGGATCCGGCGCCCTCCGGCACGGGATCCTCCCCGGCCGCGGGGCCCGCCCCGGCACCCTTCGTTCTCCCGAGCGATGCCGATACGCCGCCGGCCGCGGCCGCTCCCTCGACGGTGTCGGACGTGGCCCAAGCCGCGCCGTCCGGGCTGGCGCGGGGCGTCGCGGCGCTCGCCGGTACGCCGCGCGCGATCCACGACGCTGTGCAGTTCGGCGCCGACTGGCTGGCCGGGCAGACGGTCGGCCGCGCCGCCAACTACCTCAGGACGGGCTCGGCCACGGCGGACTCGGCCTCCGACGTCGGGTCGGCGCGCGACGCCCTCCCCGCGATCGTGAAGGGGCAGGCGCCGAGTGCCGCCGATGTCCAGGGCGGCATCGAGCAGGTGACGGGCCCGCTCTACGAGCCGAAGACCGCCACCGGCCAGTTCGTCGGCAAGACGGCCGAATACCTGCCCTCGATGGCGCTCGGGCCAGGCAGGGCGCTCGCGAAGTTGACGATGGCGGCCGGCTCGGCCGCGGGCGACATGCTGGCCGGTGGCGCCACGAAGGACACGTACCTCGAGCCCTACGCCCGGGCCGCGGGATCGCTCGCCGGCGGTATGGGTTCGGCCCTGACGATCCACGGGCTGAAGGCCGTCGCGCCGGCCTTTTCCGAAAAAGCGGCCCAGAACCGGGCCGCAGGCATCATCCTCGACAGCGCGCACGATCCCGAAGCGCTGCGGGCCGCCGCGGCGTTGGACACCGGCTCGGGCGAGATCGTGCCCGGCTCGAAGCCGACCTCGTTTCAGCGCTATGGCGACGTAGGCCTCGGCGATGTCGAGCGTGCGGTGAACACGCGCAACCCACAGGCCTTCGTCGAGAACCCCTACGGCACCGGCACGCAACAGCAGAACGCGGCCCAGGTCGCGGCCATGAGGGGGGTCCAGTCCGGCGGCGACGCCATGAGCGTGCCCGACCTGTTCCTGTCGCAGAAGCGCGGGCTCGAGGACTTTCACGACTACATGTCGGCGCAGGCCGAGCGGGACGCTCAGGGGCAGGCCGACGCGCTGGGCGGCACCGGCACGGCGACGCAGACCGGGCAGGCCATCAAGGGCGCGATCGATCCCCAGTTCACGGCCGCGCAGGATGCCGCTCGGTCATCGACGGTGGCCCTGGGCGGCACGGACCGGGTCGATGCCTACGGGCAGGCATTGCGCAGCCACGCCCAGTCGGCGGCCGACGCCTCGGCGGAGCAGCACGGGCGTCTGTTCGACGCTGTTCCGGAGGACGTGTCCGTGCCGTTGGGCAGCCTGCAGCGCTTCAACGCGGGCCTGTACGGGAGCATGGGCCCGGCGATGCGCAAGACCGTGACGCCGGCCGAGGCCAGCATCACCGACGTGCTGGGGCAGTACGGGCCCCAGGTCTCGTTCGGCGAGGCGCGCAACCTCGACACGCTCATCACCTCGTCCATGCGGCAGGAGCTGAAGTCCAACGGCCGGACGCCCGCCTACGCCCGCATGGTGCGGATGAAGGGGGCCTGGGAGGACGCCGTGCACGGGGCGCTCGGCGTGCGCTCGGAGGCCGACGACGCCGCGATGGCAGCCGGCACGCTGGACCCGAGCCAGACGGTCGGGGCGAAGCTGCAGGCGGCGACGGGCGACGGCGGAGCACCGGGCGCGCCGGCGGTGGCCTTCACGCCGTCCGGGCGGAAGATCGGCACGGATTACGGGGTCGTCGACCTGTCGGACCTGATCGTGTCCCACGCGGCCGACGGCAGGCCGAACTTGGCGTTCCCGGAGGAGCTCCAGCCGCGCGATCGCAGCCGCGCCGCGAGCCAGGCGCAGATCGCGGACATCGCCTCGAACCTCCAGCCCGAACGGCTGGGCCACTCGACGTCGACCACGGACGGCGCGCCGATCGTCGGGCCCGACGGGGTGGTGGAGAGCGGCAACGGACGCACCCTCGCCCTCGGGCGGGCCTACGACGCCGGCGGGCCGCAGGCGGCGGCCTATCGCGGTTTCCTGACGCGCCAGGGCTACGACGTCAGCGGCATGGATCGCCCCGTGCTGGTGCGCCAGCGGACCACGCCCCTGTCCCCGGAGGAGCGGATCGCCCTCACGCGGGAGAGCAACGCCCCCACAGTCCTGTCC
>CAXTFP010000490.1:0-3069 GCA_964243135.1 uncultured Lichenihabitans sp. | reverse complement strand
GCGGTGGCCCGCGCGGTGCTCGGCCCCGCGGCGCGGCCCCGGCCCGACCACGACGTCAACGTGCTGGCCCTGTCGGGCGGCGGAGCCGGGGGCGCCTTCGCGGCCGGCCTGCTCGACGGCTGGACGCACCGCGGCACGCGGCCCGCCTTCGACGTCGTCACCGGCGTGTCGACCGGCGCGCTGATCGCGCCCTTCGCGTTCCTCGGGCCGGCCTACGACGCCGCCCTGGCCAAGCTCTACACGGGCGACGGCGCGGGCGGCATCGCCGAGCCGGCCAACATCGTCAGCATCGCCACCGGCGACGGGCTGCTCGACCCCGGGCCGCTGCGCCGCATGGTGGAAGCCTACGCGACGCCGGAGCTGCTGGCGGCGGTGGCGGCCGAGCACCGGCGCGGTCGCCGTCTGCTCGTCGTCACGACCAACCTCGACGCCCAGCGCCCGGTGGTGTGGGACATGGGCGCCATCGCGGCGAGCGGCCGGCCCGACGCCCCGGCCCTGTTCCGCGACGTGCTGGTGGCCTCGGCCAGCGTACCGGCCGTGTTCCCGCCCGTGATGATCCGCGTCGCGGCGGGCTCGCGCGCCCTGGAGGAGATGCACGTCGACGGCGTCGCCACCGCGCAGATCTTCATCCGGCCGGACGTGTTGGTGTCGGGCGGCGCGCCGGTGCCGGCGGCCCTGCGCCGGCGCATCCACGTCTGGGCCGTGGTCAACAACACGCTGCCGCCCGAGTTCGCCGTCACGGCCCGGGGCACGCTGCCCATCGCCTACCGTTCGCTCGCGACCGTGATGAAGGCCCAGACCGCCGCCACTGTCACGGCCGCGGCCGAGGCGGCCCACCGCCTCGGGCTCGACTTCGAGCTCGCCTACATCGACCACGCCGTCGACTACGCGCCTCAGACTCCCTTCGCCTCGGGCTACATGGACAAGGTCTACGCCATCGGCGACCGTGAAGCCCAGGACGGCTCCGTCTGGCACCGGGACCTCGCGGGATTGGGCGTGCCGGCCGGGCCGTGAAGCTGGGGAACTCCGTCGAACTCCGGCGCCGTGCGGAGATCGATCATCCGTCCTTGAAAACTCCAAAGGGCAGAACACACGAGGCCACAGGCGGCGATCTTGTATGGACGACGAGCAGTCAAGATCGATGACTGAAGAGAGAGGGGGACTGCTGGACGGGTTCCGGACGTGGAGCGTGACCGCTGCCCCGAGCGCACACTCGCGGGTTTCTTGACATCATATGGTGAAACACCCATAAGCAAGACGCGATGTCGTCCGATCATGCTCCTAAGCGTTGCGTCTTCCTCGGATCTTCCCTGAAGGATTTGGTCGCATTTCCTGCCAGCGTGAGAGCTGAATTCGGCTATGCGCTCCATGAGGTCCAACGCGGTGACGAGCCACATTTGCCAAAGGCTTTGAAGGGTTTTGGCGGGCGCAGAATTCTCGAACTGGTCGAGAACCACGACGGGAACACCTACAGGGCTGTTTACACCGTAAGGTTTTCAGGTTTCGTCTACGTCCTCCATTGCTTTCAGAAAAAGTCGGTGAGGGGCATCGCGACACCACAGAAGGATATCGACTTGATCAGAAGTCGCCTGCAAATGGCGGAAAGCGATTTTGAAAATCGGTCCCGTAGAGTAGGATAGAGATTATGAGCGACTCTGAAATTTACGAAAGCAGCGGTAACATCTTCGCCGACTTGGAACTTCCTGATGCCGATGAGCTACAGCTCAAGGCCAACGTGGTCAGTGAACTACGACGGCTGATCGCCTCGCGTAAGCTGACGCAGACCGCCGCGGCGGCGCGCATCGGCATCGGACAGGCCGATCTGTCCAAGCTCCTGCGCGGTGGCCTGCGCGGCTATTCCATCGAGCGGTTGATGCGGATGCTGACCGCCTTTGATCAGGACGTCGACATCACTGTCCGCCCGCACGCCACGGCGGGCCAGGGCGGCCGCATCACGTTCCATCCCGCGACCGTGTAGGCGGGCCTCTCCCGGGCAGGAACGTCGCCCGCCCCTCACCCCGCGGCGTTGCCGTCCAGGAACAGCCGGAAGGCCGGGTTCTCCGTCTCGTCCCAGCAGGGGTAGCCCAGCGCCTCGACGGCCTCGGCGAAGCGCGCGCGGTCGGCCGGCGGCACGACGATGCCGGCCAGGACGCGGCCGTAGTCGGCGCCGTGGTTGCGGTAGTGGAACAGAGAGATGTTCCAGCCCTGGCCGAGCCCGTCGAGGAACTGGAGCAGGGCGCCCGGATATTCGGGGAACTGGAAGCGGTACAGGACCTCGTCGTCGAGCCCCGCGGCGCGCCCGCCCACCATGTGGCGGACGTGGACCTTGGCGATCTCGTTGTCGCTGAGGTCGAGGGCCCGGTAGCCCTCGCGGGACAAGAGGGCCAGGATGTCGCGCTTCTCGGCCTCCCCGTCGCGCAGCGCCACGCCGACGAAGATGTGGGCGGGCGCGTTCGGGCCGGCGAAGCGGTAGTTGAACTCGGTGATCGAGCGCGAGCCCAGCACCTGCATGAAGCGGCGGTAGCTGCCGGTCTCCTCGGGGATGGTCACGGCCAGCAGCGCTTCGCGCTGCTCGCCGATCTCGGCCCGCTCGGCGATGTGGCGCAGGCGGTCGAAGTTGAGGTTGGCGCCCGAGTTGATCGCCACGAGCGCGCTGTCGCGCAGGCCGCGCTCGGCCGCGTAGCGCTTCAGCCCCGCCAGCGCCACCGCGCCCGCGGGCTCGGCCACCGCGCGGGTCTCGTCGAAGATGTCCTTCACGGCCGCGCAGATCTCGTCCGTCGTCACGGCCACCACCTCGTCGAGGCAGGAGCGGCAGATCCGGAAGTTCTCGGCCCCGGCCTGGCGCACCGCGACGCCGTCGGCGAAGAGCCCGACGCGGTCGAGCACCACCCGTTCGTCGGCCTCGATCGCGGCCTTCATGCTGGCGGCGTCGTCGGGCTCAACGCCGATCACCCGCACGTCGGGCCGCAGGAATTTGACGAAGGCCGCGACTCCCGCCGCGAGGCCGCCGCCGCCCACGGGCACGAAGACCGCGTGGAGCGGCCCCGGATGCTGCTGGAGGATCTCCAT
>CAXTFP010000489.1:0-3070 GCA_964243135.1 uncultured Lichenihabitans sp. | reverse complement strand
TGGAGGGAGCGGTTCATGTGGACGGGCGACATCCCCATCGTGTCGGCGAGTTCGGCCTGCGTGAGGGGGAGGGCGAACTCGCCGCCGTCCGCTAGCCCGACCGACTTCAGCCGCAGGTGAAGCTCGCACAGCAGGTGCGCGACCCTGATGTCCGCCCGGCGCTTGCCGATGTTGACCAGCCATTCGCGCAGCGTGGCCTCGTCCACCAGGGTCGTCCACCACAGGGCGCGGGCGATCGCGGGACGCTCCGTGAGCTCCAGGGTGCGCCTGCGCGGGATCCTCACGATCCTGCAGGCCGACAGGGTCGCGATCGTGTGGTCCATCGCCTTCAGGATGAACCCGTTGAGGTCGCAGAAGTCGCCCGGCACCAGATAGGCGAGGATCGAGCGCGATCTGTCCGGCAAGAGCTTGTAGCGGCAGGCGAAGCCTTCGAGCACGAGGTGGACGTCCTCGGGCGCGTCGCCCTCCCGCAGGATGTCCTGGTGAGCGTCGACCCACTGCGGCCATCGGACGACGTCGTCCAGCAGTGACCGGTCGGCGGGCGGCAAGGGCCCGAACAGCTCCAGCTTGCGCGTCAGCAGGTTGGTCATGTCGTCCCATCCCACGTCATCGCGTTCTCGCCCCGTCCGCCGCGTCGAGGCTGGGGAGCCATCCCCCATGCTGCCGCGTCACCGGGAGCCCTGCCGGGTCCCGGATCGATCGCCTCTCACACCGGCCGGCGATCGCTGACGGGCGATAGCAGGATTGTACTCTACCGCACGGATGGGGGATCGCAAGGGCGCGCCGCGGGTAGGACGCCACGCCCCTGTGGAGCATCCGGCCGGGCCGCGGAGGAGCATCTCGATCGCGCCGGCGAGGCAGCGGGCGATCGGCGAAGAGCGCCGCGATCCGCACCGTCCTGCAGGGCGCGGATGCGGATCGTCGTCGATGTCAGGCGCCGCGGCCCGGTTCCGACGGCGGACGGGCCGGGGAGCCGATCTCGGGAGTGCTTCGGTCTCAGGCCGGCGTCTACTCGGCGCCGACGCGAACCGTCTCGCGCCTGCCGCCGCGGCCCACCAGCTCGCCCGCCGCGGGCGCGCCGCTCGGGACCGCATGGGTCGAGACCGGGGCGGGCGACACCTCGCCCCGCGCCAGATCGGCGTCGGTGATCCGCTTGCTGCCGCCCATGGCGATGAAGCCGTAGACGACCTTGGCGATCAGATCGAGGATCATCACGGTGGCCGTGGTCAGCGTCTCGCTCCAGATCCCGAGGCCGTCCGGCCCGAGGATGACGAAGACGGGATAGACCAGCCACAGGATGCCCAGGATCGGCAGGTTGCGCCGATAGGCGCTCCGGCGCTCGCCGTCGCGCATGTCGGCTTCCTTCATCAGGGGAAGCAGCAGGATGTAGTAGACGGCCGCGAAGGCCACGCAGCTCGTGGTGTACCACACCCACTTGGCGAAGGGGTCTTCGGACAGGCCGAAGAACAGCCCCGTGAGGATCATCACGAGGTCGGAGGCCAGGAGGCCCGCCACCAGCCCGGCCCGCCGGTGCGCGCCGCGCAGCGCCACCATGGACAGGCCGAGGAGCAGGGCCGGCGTCGTCACGCTCCAGTCGACGTAGCGGGCGTAGAGGAACACTCGGCCGCCCGGCAGCGTGATCTCGCCCTGGTGGATCGCCATGGCGAAATACGAGATGGCGGCGAACAGCGGTACCATCCCGTGGATGATCGTGTGGCCCTCCTCGTCCTGCGTGCGCGTGCCGCCCAGCAGGAACAGCAGGGTGGACCCGCCCAGCATGCCGAGCGTGCCGATCCAGAGCCAAACGGTTTCGGTCATCGAGATACCTGTCCAATTCCACCATGAAGCAGACGCATAGCCTCGGCGATCCGTTCGGGTTCCGGCCGCCGCCCGTCACGAGACCTCAGGCCGCAGGCGGTGGGGAGCGGAGGCGGGGACTGGAGGTTGGGATCGCCCTTGTCCCGCGGCGAGGCTCTTCCGGCCTGCTCGGGATGGAGGAGCGCCGCCGTTGGTATTAAACAGGCTCTGAAAATGCCCTGGCCCGAAAGACGATCGACCATGATGTGTCGAGTGACATACATGGTAGTCTGAGGGATGGAGATCGTTGAATTTCTCGATGCGGCGGGGCGCAGCCCCTTCGCTGACTGGTTGATGACCTGGACGCGCAGGCGGCCGGTAAGGTCGCCGTGGCGCTGACCCGGATTGGGCTGGGCAATCTCGGTACCACCAAAGGGGTCGGCGGTGGAGTGCTGGAGTGCAAGATCGACTTCGGGCCGGGATACCGACTCTATTTCGGGCGCGACGGTGAGACAATCATCATCCTTCTCGCCGGCGGCACCAAACGTCACCAACAGGACGACATCGCCGCTGCAAAGGCCCGCTGGGCGGAGTACAAACAGCGAGGGAAGGAAATCCATTGATGGTCTTGACCCGCAGTTTCAAGGACACCGTGAAGGCCCGCGTCGAGCGAGATCTGGCGTTCCGCGATGCGTTGCTCACCGAGGCCGTCGAACGATTGCTTTCCGGCGAGGTCGACGTGGGTCAAGCGGTGCTGCGCGACTTCATCGATGCGACCATCGGCTTCGAGCGTCTGGCGACCGAGACCGGGACGTCCTCCGAGAGCTTGAGGCGCATGCTCGGGCCGGCCGGCAACCCGACGGCCGCCGATCTGTTCAGCGTCCTCGACAAGGTGCAGCAGGCGTCGGGCGTGCATCTCAGCGTGTCAGCCGCTCACGAACGACCCTCCCTGCGATGAATGATGCCAGCGGCTGCCCATGCTGACCTCTTCCTCCCACGTCCATCATCCTGAGCTTGTCGAAGGACGACACGGGCGCTCTGCGCCCGGTTCAGGAGAAGGAACACTCTCGAAGTCAAAGCTTTAGCTCCGATCTCAGTGCACATGGGGCTCTGCCCCGAACCCCGTCAAAGGGCTCGCCCTTTGAAATCCGATATGGGGGATGACGTCGTCCCGGAGATCGACCGAGCCGCTCTGATCTATGAGCCGTTCCGCCCCACCGTCACTCCGCCGCCCGCAGGATCTCCTGCGCGGTGTCCCGCATCCGCGGCAGCC
>CAXTFP010000488.1:0-3075 GCA_964243135.1 uncultured Lichenihabitans sp. | reverse complement strand
CTCCTTCACGAGGAAGCTCCTGTCCGCCTCGCTGAGCGTGCCGGTCTGCGCCCAGGCCGCACCCGTCAGGCCCGCCAGCAACAGCGCGGCCGATGCCATGCCCTTCATGTCCGTCCCTCCCGATCTCGCGCCGATGCAATGGCGCGCTCCCGGGCATTGTTCCCGCCGCCTGGACCATACCTCCAATGGTTCAGCTTCCGTTCATCTCCTGTTAATTAATGTTCGAATCGCTTGCTACTTCGCGTTGTGACGGCGCGTGCTGGCGGGCGGGATCCACGTCCGACGACTCCCCTTTTCGGGGTGACGCCGACGCTGCCCAACCGTTCCAATGAGAGTTTGAACTGAACAAAGGTGCTGAGGCCGTCGGCCCGCTGCGAACGCGCTCCCCGGTGCTGGCGTCAGCCTCGCGCAGCGGAGCCGTGAGTCGTCCATGCCACCCTCGACGAGCGACGACCTGATCCGGCCCGGCTCGCAACATGCGTTGCTGGCGGGCTCGGCCGCAGCCGTCGGGGTCCTCTGGGCGGCGCCGCTGGCGGGTATGCCGCCCGCGGGGGTGGCGCTCGCGGCCACGGGCGCCTTCGGGGCGATGGTGGCGGTGCTGCTGCGGCAACTCGCCGATGCGGGGCGCCAGCGCTCCGCCCTCGAAGGAGCGCTGCGCGAAGCGGCGCAGGGCGAGGCCCGTTTCAAGCTCCTGGCCGACCATTCAGCCGACATGGTGGTCGAAGCGGATCGCGACCTCGTGCGCCGCTACGTGTCGCCGAGCAGCGTCGCGCTGCTCGGCTACGCGCCGGAGGAGCTCGTCGGCCTGCCGGTCGCCGAGACCGTCCACCCGGACGACCTGCCGGCCCTTCGCCAAGCGCTCGCCGGCCTGCTAGACGGCAGCCGCGACCGGTCCGTGACGGCCCAGCGCCATCTTCGCAAGGACGGCAGCACCATCTGGGCCGAGGGCCATCTCCAGGCCCTGCGCGACCCCGCGACGGGCCGGCCCAGCGGTTTCGTCGGGGCGCTGCGCGACGTCACGGCGCGGCGCGGCGCCGAAACTGCGGTGCGGGCCAGCGAAGCCTTCCTCCGCGGCGTCATCGACGCCAGCCCGGACTGCATCGAAGTGCTGGATCTCGACGGCCGCGTCACCTTCGTGAGCCGCAACGGGCTCTGCCTCATGCAGGTCGGCGCGGCCTCCGACCTGATCGGCCGCGACTTCGCCGCGCTGTGGCCCGCCGACAGGCGGCCCGCCGTGCGCTCGGCCGTGTCGGCGGCAGCTTCCGGCGCATCGTCGCGCTTCCGCGCCCGCTGCCTGACGGCCGAGAGCCGGCCGCTGCACCTCGACGTGGTGATCGCGCCGATCGGAGGCGCGGATGGACGGCCCGAGCGGCTGGTCGTCCTGTCGCGCGACATCACGGCCGGCGCCGAGGCCGAAGCCGAGCTGCAACGGACCCGCGAGCGCTACCGCCTCGTGGCCGAACACTCCTCGGACGTCATCGTGCTCCGCCGGCCGGGCTTCGACGGCCGTGTCCTCTACGCGTCGCCGTCCTGCCGCCACGTGATGGGCTACGAGCCCGAGACCCTGATGGCGGCTCACCCTTACGAACTGGTCCACCCCGACGACAGGGTCGAGCTCGGCCGGCTGCTGTCGAATCTCGGGCAGGCCGAAAATCGGCGGCTGCACGCCTATCGCGTGCGCCGCGCCGACGGCGAGTACATCTGGGTCGAGGCGGCCTTCCAACTGGTCGAATGGGACGGCGAACCCATGGTGGTAGGGGCGCTGCGCGACGTGACGGAACGCCAGCAGCGCGCCCGGGACCTCGCAGCCGCCAAGGAGGCCGCCGAAAGCGCACGCAGCAGCGCCGAACAGGCCAGCAGGACCAAGAGCGACTTCCTGGCTGCCATGAGCCACGAGATCCGCACGCCGCTGAACAGCATCATCGGCTTCACCGACCTGATGATCGACGCGGGCCACCTGCCCGAGCAGGCCGCGCGCCAGGCTGCGCTGATCCGCACCTCGGGGGAGGCGCTGCTCACGGTGGTCAACGACATCCTCGACTTCTCCAAGGTTGAGGCCGGCGCCGTCGAACTCGAAGCCCTGCCGTTCTCGCCCCGCGCCCTGGCCGAGGGCTGCGCGGCCATCCTGCGCGGCTACGCCGGCACGAAGGCGCTCGACATCGAGGTCGAGATCGGCGAGCGCCTGCCCGCCTACCTCATCGGCGACGAGGCGCGGCTGCGCCAAGTGCTGCTGAACCTCCTCAACAACGCCGTGAAGTTCACGCCGCGCGGGCGCGTCACCCTGCGGGTGATGGCGCTCGACGGCCCGCCGGCGGACGCGACGGTGCGGTTCGAGGTGCTGGACACCGGCATCGGCATCGCGGCCGACAAGCACCATCGCCTGTTCGAGCGCTTCTCGCAGGTCGACAGTTCGGTGGCGCGCCGCTTCGGCGGCTCCGGCCTCGGGCTGGCGATCTGCAAGAGGCTCGTCGAGCTCATGGGCGGCAGCATCGGCCTGTCGAGCCGGGAGGGCGTCGGCTCCACCTTCTGGTTCGCCGTCACCCTGCCGCGGGCCGCAGCGCCCGCGGCGGCTCCGGCCCCTGACGCGGCCGCGGAGGCGGCGCGCTCGGGGCGGATCCTCGTGGTCGAGGACATCGACATCAACCAGCGGCTCGCGGTCGCGCTGCTCGAAGCCGCCGGCCACAGGGTGGACGTGGTGGGCGACGGGGCGCTGGCCGTGAAGGCCGTGGCGGAGACGCCCTACGACCTCGTGCTGATGGACGTCCAGATGCCCGGCACCGACGGCGTGACCGCGACGAGGCTGATCCGCGCCGCGGAAGGCGCGCATCGCGACGTGCCTATCGTGGCCATGACAGCCAACGTGTTCCCCGAACAGATCAGGATCTTTCGCGAGGCCGGCATGGACGACCACGTCGGCAAGCCGTTGAACCGGGCCCAGCTCTACGCCGTCGTGAAGCGCTGGACGGCCCCGCCCGGCCCGGCCCGGGCCGCCGATCCGGATGCCGCGGGCCCGGCCGGCCCGACCGCGGGCAGCCCGGCCGCCTTCGACGACGCCGCCTACGGGCATCTCAAGAC
>CAXTFP010000487.1:0-3081 GCA_964243135.1 uncultured Lichenihabitans sp. | reverse complement strand
GTCATGGCAATCATCAAGCCGTTCAAGCTCGAAGAGGTGCGTGATGCGCTGACCGCCGTCGGGGTGCACGGCCTCACGGTCACCGAGGTGAAGGGCTTCGGCCGCCAGAAGGGCCAGACCGAGATCTACCGCGGCGCCGAATATGCCGTGAGCTTCCTGCCCAAGCTCAAGATCGAGGTCGCGGTCCCGGCCGAACTGCTCGACCAGGTGGTGGACGCCATCACGGCCACGGCCCGCACCGGCCAGATCGGCGACGGCAAGATCTTCGTGACGACCCTGGAGCAGGCCGTCCGCATCCGCACCGGCGAGACAGACGCCGACGCGCTCTGACCCCCTCCCTGAAGTTCGAGTTCCCGCTCACCGGAGACCATCGATGACGTTCAAGATACCGTCGCTTTCCGCGGCATTGCCTTCGGCGAAGTCGCCTCGAATGCGGACGGCCGTGGCGCTGGCCGGCGTGACGCTGCTGTTCATGGCCGGCCACGCCTGGGCGCAGACGCCCGCTCCCGAGGCCGCGGCCGCTGCGGCGGCGCCCGTCCCCAACAAGGGCGACGTCGCCTGGATGCTGATCTCGTCGGCGCTGGTGCTGATGATGTCGGTGCCCGGCCTGGCGCTCTTCTATGGCGGCCTGGTGCGTTCCAAGAACATGCTGTCGGTGCTGAGCCAGGTCTTCATGATCGTGGCCATCGTCGGCGTGATCTGGGTTCTCTACGGCTACTCGCTCGCCTTCGGCGACGGCGGCCAATACGCCCCCTACATCGGCGGCCTCAACAAGGCCTTCCTGAAGGGCATCGCGCCCGACTCCACCGTTCCGACCTTCTCGAACGGCGTCGTCATCCCGGAATACTGCTACATGGTGTTTCAGATGACCTTCGCGATGATCACGCCCGCGCTGATCATCGGGTCCTTCGCCGAACGCATGAAGTTCTCGTCCGTCGTGCTGTTCATGATCCTGTGGGTGACGATCATCTACTTCCCGATCGCGCATTGGGTGTGGGCCACGGCGGCGCCGGACGACGTCGCGGCCGCTGCAAAGGCGCTGGCAGCCGCGACCGACGACGCCGGCAAGGCGGCCGCCCAGGCCAAGCTCGACGGCCTCACGGGCAGCGCGGGCTGGCTCGCCCAGTCGGGCGCGCTCGACTTCGCGGGCGGCACGGTGGTGCACATCGACGCCGGCATCGCCGGCATGGTGGGATGCCTGCTGATGGGCAAACGGGTCGGCTACCCGCGCGAGCCCATGCCGCCGCACTCCCTCACGATGACGATGATCGGCGCCTCGCTGCTGTGGGTCGGCTGGTTCGGCTTCAACGCGGGCTCGAACCTCGAAGCCAACGGCACGACGGCGCTGGCCTTCGTCAACACGATGGTGGCGACCGCGGGCGCGACGGTGTCCTGGCTGTTCGTCGAATGGGCCGTGAAGGGCCGGCCCTCGCTGCTCGGCATGGCATCGGGCGCCATCGCCGGCCTCGTGGCCATCACGCCGGCCTGTGGCTACTGCGGCCCCATGGGCGCCGTGGTGCTGGGCCTGCTCGTGAGCCCGCTGTGCTGGTTCTTCGTCGCGGTGATCCGTGAAACGTTCCACTACGACGACGCCCTCGACGTGTTCGGCGTGCACTGCATCGGCGGCATCTTCGGCGCCCTGATGACGGGCATCCTGGTGTCACCGTCCCTCGGCGGCACCGGCGTGACCGACTACACCAACTTCGCCCACAACAACGTCGGCGACTACGACATGGCCCATCAGGTGCTGGTCCAGATCAAGGCCATCATCGCCACGCTGGTCTGGTCCGGCGCGGGTTCCGCGATCCTGTACTGGGTCGTCGACATGGTGCTCGGCCTGCGCGTCTCCACCGAGAAGGAGCGCGAGGGCCTGGACATCGCCGAGCACAGCGAGCGCGCCTACAACTACTGATCGCCTGCGATCCACGACATCGTCGAAGGCGGCTCCCTCGGGAGCCGCCTTTTTCACGTGCAGCGACCGGTGACGGAGCCTCAGGGGCCCTCCTGCCCGGCCCGAAAAATCCCCCGCCGGCCCTCAGCCCCTCCCGGCCGGGATAGATCCTTAAGCATATCGGCCTAGCGTACCCCTGGGACCGGGACGGGAAGGGCCCTCGGCGGGTCGACCGCCGCCGCCGCTTCCCGCGCCGACACCCGATCCATGGGACTGAAACCGGGCCGCCCGTGCGCATCACGATGTTCTCGCCGTTCGACGTCATGCCCGAGCCGGCGCGCGACTGTCTCGGCCGGCGCTTCGCCGAACTCGGCGGCCTCGTGCTGCTCGGCGGCGTCGGCACGGTGAGCTTGGCACTCGCCACCTGGTCGGTCCGGGACCCGAGCTGGAACCACGCCGCCGGCGGCACCACCCGCAACCTCGCCGGCCCGGCCGGCGCCGTGGTGGCGGACCTCGTGATGCAGCTCGTCGGCATCGCAGTGGTGGCGATGCTGCCGCCCGTCTTCTGCTGGGCCCTGACGCTCCTGTCCCGCCGCAGGCTCGACCATCCGCGCCTGCGCCTGATCCTGCTGGCGGTGGGGGGCGGCGGCGCCACGGCCCTGGCGTCCTCCCTTCCCGCGACGGACCGGTGGCCCCTGCCGAGCGGCCTCGGCGGCATCGTCGGCGACGGCATCCTGGCCGTGCCGCGGCGCCTGCTCGGCCATTCCGAGCCGATGCTGATGATCTTGGCGCTGGCCTTCGCCGGCGTCGCCATCCTGGCCCTCACGGCCTCGGCGGGCTTCGGCCTCAAACCCGAGCCCGGAGAGGAGGAGGACGTGACGACGGCCTACGAGTGGGTGCCGGTCCCGAAATCCATGCGGCAGCCCTTCGACGACGACGCCGACGGCGAGCCCGGGGTGGGCCTCGTGTCGCTCGGCGCCGCCATCCACGCCGGCCTCAGCGCCCGGGCCGCGCTGGGTCGCCTGTTCCGCCGCACGCGATCCGGCTCGCCGGACGCCGGCGACGCGCCCTGGACCGACCGGGACGGAGAAGCCTTCGCGCCGGCCGGGGCCGATCGCCTGGAGCCGAGCTTCACGGCTCGCCCGAGGTCCGAGCCGGACCGCCGCGAGCCCACTTTCGCGGCCCCGGCC
>CAXTFP010000486.1:0-3082 GCA_964243135.1 uncultured Lichenihabitans sp. | reverse complement strand
GTCCACCACGGCGCGGTTGCGCACCAGCGCCAGGGCGAGCTGGCTTGCCAGGAGCTCGTCGTAGGCGAGCCGCCGGCGCGCCGGGGTGTCGAGCGCGACGTCGCCGGGTTTCTGGGGGTGATGGAGGGCCTTCAGCGCGTCGCCGAAGCTCGGCCAGCCGCGCAGCACGAAGCGGTTAGGGTCGAGCCACTCGGGCAGGGACGGCACGCGCTCCAGCGCCGCCTCGACGGCCTTGGCGAGCACGCGCGGGAACAGCCCCTCGGTGAGCGGGTAGACGGGCTCGACCAGCGGCATGGTGCTGAAGCCCTCGGCGTCCATCACGCGGTCGGGATGCACCATCTGCAGCCGCCCGTCCCACAGCTCCAGCCGGCCGGACACGAAGCGCGTGGAGCCGACCGGCAGGGCCTTCTCGACCCAGCTCGCGTTGTTGCGGAAGAACACCAGCGTGCAGTCGCCCGTGTCGTCCTCGATCACGGCCTTGAACGGCGCCTTGACGGAGGCCGGGGCGAGGTGCTCGCGCACCCGGCCCTCCAGCGTCACGACTTGGTCGCGCGGGGCGTCGCGGATCTTGGCGCGCGTCGAGCGGTCGATGACGGAGACCGGCAGATGCAGCGCGAGGTCGAGCACCCGCGCCGGGCGGGTGGGCGAGCCCAGCAGGCGGTCGAGCGCCGTCGCCACCTTGGGGCCGACGCCGCGCAGCTTGGTGGCCTCGACGAAGAGCGGGTTGAGGTCTGCGGGTCGCATCGATTCGAGGGTGAGAGGGGCGGGACGGTCCAGTGACGGCGATGGCCGCAGCGCCTCCGTCGCGGCGCTCGGCGCAGTCTCCCTCGTCCGATCACGGACGGGCGGCGATCTCGCGCGCTGGCACGCGACGTGCCCTGTCGCTATATAGCCGCCAGTCCCTACCGTCTCCACCACCGAGCATACGACACCCCATGACGACATCGGACGAGGACGCGGTCCGCCGGCGCAAGATCGCCTTTCGGGCCTGGCACCGCGGCACCCGGGAGATGGACTTGATCATGGGGCGTTTCGCCGATTCGGAGCTGTCCAAGCTCGACGACGACGCCCTCGACAGCTTCGAGGCGCTGATGGAGCAGCCCGACCCCGAGATCTACAAGTGGGTGTCGGGCGAGGCGCCCGTGCCGGCCGACGTCGACGCCGCCTTCCTGTCGCGCATCCGCGATTTCCACGACCGCACGGGTGCCCTGCGTGGCTAAGGCCGGCGTGGGACGGGTCATCTCGCCGCCGAAGCACGCCGCGCCGGCCGCGCGGCCGCCGGCGCCGCTCGCCGAACTGGCGTGCGTCGTCAAGCTGTTGGAGGGCGATTCTCACGTCACGCTGGGCCGCGTGCCCGACGGGTTCGACGGCTTCGTGGTGGCGGACCTCGCCCGCGCGCTGGCCCGCGGCGGGGCCGAGCGCCCGGCCGTGTTGCTCCACGTGGCGCGCGAGGGCCAGCGCGCGCAGATGTTCCGCGACGCCGTCGCCTTCGCGGCGCCCGACATCGAGGTGCTGGAGTTCCCGGCCTGGGACTGCCAGGCCTACGACCGCGTGTCGCCCAACGCCGCCATCGCGGCCAGGCGCATGCTGGTCCTGTCCCGGCTCGCCCGCTCACGCTCCTCGGCCGAGAAGCCGCGCATCCTGTCCACCACCGTCAGCGCCATCCTGCAGCGCGTGCCGCCGCGCGACAGCGTCGCCAAGGACAGCTTCTCGGCGGCGCCCGGCAATTCGGTGTCGACCGACGACCTCACGGCCTGGCTGGAAACCAACGGGTTCCTGCGCTCGGACGTGGTGCGCGACACCGGCGACTACGCGGTGCGCGGCGGCATCGTCGACCTCTTCGCGCCCGGCATGCCGCTCCCCGTGCGACTCGACTTCTTCGGCCACACGCTGGAGTCGATCCGCTCCTTCGACCCCGAAACGCAGCGCTCGGTGGGGCAGCTCCGCTCGCTCGACCTCGTGCCGATGAGCGAGGTGCAGCTCACCACGGAGTCGATCCGCCGCTTCCGGCAGAACTACGTCACGGCTTTCGGGGCGACGCACAACGATCCGCTCTATGCCGCGGTGAGCGAGGGGCGCCGGCACCCCGGCATGGAGCACTGGCTGCCGCTGTTCTACCCCAAGCTCGGCACGCTGTTCGACTACCTGGGCCACTGCCCGATCGTGCTCGACCCGCTGGACGATCAGGCCGCGGCCGAGCGCTTCAGCGTCATCGCCGACCACCACGACGCCCGCGTCGAGGCCCGCAAGCAGCCCGGCCAGTCCGGGAGCTTCAAGCCGCTGCCGCCCGACGCCCTCTACCTCACGCCCGAGGACTGGAGCCTCGAACTCGACCACGCCCCCGTGGTCCGCGTCACCGACGACGAGGCCGCGGCGCTCGGCAAAGCCGTGGTGGTGGATTGCGGCGGCCGGCCCGGCCGCTCCTTCGCGCCGGAGCGCGCCGAGGCGGATGCCAACGTGTTCGACGCCGCCGTGTCGCACATCCGCGACCTCGTGGGCGCGGGCCGTCGCGTCGTGGTGGCGGGCTGGAGCGAGGGCTCGCGCGACCGGCTGCGCGGCGTGCTGGCCGAGCACGGGCTGAAGAGGGCCGAGCCCGTCGGCTCGCTCGGGCAGGCGATAGGCCTGCCGCCCGGCACCGTCGCCCTGGCCGTGCTGGGGGTCGAGCGGGGCTTCTCGGCCGGCGACGTCGACGTCGTCGGCGAGCAGGACATCCTCGGCGACCGCCTCGTGCGGGCGCGCAAGAAGACGCGCCGTGCCGCCGACTTCCTCCAGGAGGTCGCGGCGTTGGCGCCCGGCGACTTCGTGGTCCACGTCGACCACGGCATCGGCCGCTTCCTGGGGCTGAAGACGCTGGTGGCGGCCGGCGTGCCGCACGACCTGCTCGAGCTCCAATACGCGGGCGAGGGCAATTCCCGGCTGTTCCTGCCCGTCGAGAACCTGGAGCTCCTGTCGCGCTACGGCTCGGAGGACGCGGAGGCGACGCTGGACCGGCTCGGCGGCGCCGCGTGGCAGGGCCGCAAGGCCCGCATGAAGAACCGCATCCGCGAGATCGCCCACGGGCTGATCCGGATCGCGGCCGAGC
>CAXTFP010000485.1:0-3089 GCA_964243135.1 uncultured Lichenihabitans sp. | reverse complement strand
GTCGTGACCCGCCGGCGCCGCGGGATCGCCCGGACCCCGCGCGTCGCCGCCGGAATGGCAGATCGGAGCGTGGAAGCCGGCGAGCGCGGAGCCGACCGGATCGGGAGCGGCCGCGAAGCCCCGCCCGGCGCCCGCGAGCGTCAGGACCAGGATCAGGAGCGCGGCGAGGAGCTGCCGCGGCCCGGATGTACGCGAAGCCACCATGAGGCGAGTGCACGGGAAACGCGTGGCCTTGTCAAGCGCCGCGCGGTCGCGCCGCGGCCCGCTGGCGACCGGCCGCGGAAGCCGTTACCCTGCGGGCCGCAGCGAGGTCGACCCATGGCGCGCCAACAGCTCGGATCGACCCTGCGCGTGCTGCGCCCGGCCCCCGGCGTGCTGGCCTTCTACGATGGCCGCATCCCCGGCGTGCGCGCGTGGTCGGAGGCGCCGAACTGGCTGGACGACGGGGCCTTCGCGCTGGGGGCCTGCTCCTACGCGGTCGTCAGCGGCGCGGAGGCGCTGGTCTACGACGCCCACATCTCGACCGATCACGCCGCCCTGATCCGGCGCACGCTCGAGGGCGAGGGCGTCCGGTCCCTGCGCCTCGTGCTGAGCCACTGGCACGCCGACCACGTGGCCGGCAACGCCGTCTTCGCGGACTGCGAGATCGTCGCCAACGCCCTCACGGCCGGCCTCATGGCCGAGAACCGGGCGGCCCTGGAGGGTGGCGCGCCGCCCATCCGGCCGCTCGTCGGGCCGACGCGGACCTTCGATGAGCGGCTCGACCTGCGGGTCGGGAGCGTGGACGTGGAACTGCACCGCTTCGACATCCACAGCCGCGACGGGACCGTGCTGCTCCTGCCCGAGGCCGGCCTGCTGCTCGCGGGCGATACGCTCGAAGACCCGATCACCTACGTGGCCGAGGCGGAACGGCTGGAGGAGCACCTCGCCGACCTCGACCGGCTGGAGCGGCTGCCCTTCGCGCGCATCCTGCCCAACCACGGGGCGCCGGACGCGATCGCGGAGGGCGGCTACGATCGCGGCCTCCCGGCGGCCACGCGGCGCTACGTGGAGGCGCTGCTCCGCTGCCGCCACGATCCGGACCTCGCGGGCCGGGATCTGCGGGCCTTCATCCGCGACGACCTGCGGGCCGGCCGGGTCCGCTACTTCGACGCTTACGAGACCGTCCACCGGGACAACGTCGCCCGCGTCCTCGGGCGCTCGCGGGCGACCTGACGCCGCTCAGGCGGCCCCGGGTCGGGCATCGATCACCGCGATGACGTCGCCGGCCTTCACGCTCCTGCCCGGCGCCGCGCGCAGCTCGGTCACCCGGCCGGCGACCGGGGCCGGGATGGCCATCTCCATCTTCATCGATTCGAGGATCGCGACCGCATCCCCGGCCGCGACCCTGTCGCCGACCGCCGCCACGAACTTCCACACCTGGCCCGGCACGCCCGCCGCCACGGCCGCGCAGCCGGGCGGCAGGTCGTCCGACAGGGCGCCGGCGTCCCCCTCGACCCGGAAGCTGTCGAGCCCCGCCTCCTTCCACCGGCGGCGCTCGGCCTCGAAGGCGGCCTGCTGCCGGTTCTTGAAACCCGCGATGCCGTCGGCGTCGCGCGCCAGCCCTTCGGCGTGGTCCGCGTGGCTGAAGCGGGCGTCCTCGATGCGGATCGGATAGGCGCCGTGGGGGAAGGCCGCGCGCGCCTCGGTCAGCTCCGCGTGGCTCACCGGGAAGAAGCGGATCTGGTCGAAGGAGCGCAGCAGCCAAGGCGTGCCGGCCGCGAAAGCCGCGGGCGTGCGCCACGTGTTCCAGACCTGGACCGTGCGGCCGAAGAGCTGGTACCCGCCCGGCCCCTCCATGCCGTAGATGCACATGTAGGCGCCGCCGATGCCCACCGCGTTCTCGGGCGTCCAGGTGCGGGCCGGGTTGTATTTGGTGGTGACGAGTCGGTGGCGGGGGTCGAGCGGCGTCGCCACCGGCGCGCCGAGGTAGACGTCGCCGAGGCCGAGCACGAGGTAGCTGGCGTCGAAGACGATGCGGCGCACCGCGTCCTCGTCGGCCAGCCCGTTGATGCGGCGGATGAACTCGATGTTGTCCGGGCACCAGGGCGCGTCCGGCCGCACGAGGTCCTGGTATTTCCGCATCGCCAGGGCGGCGTCGGGGTCGTTCCAGCAGAGCGGGAGGTGCACGATCCGGCTCGGCACCGACACGGCCGTGGGGTCGGGCAGGCTTCGCTCGATCTCGGCCAAGAGGCCGAGCAGCCGGCCGCGGGCGAGCGCCGTGCCGTCATAGTGGATCTGCAGCGAGCGGATGCCCGGGGTGAGGTCGACGAGGTCCGGCAGCCGGGCCGCCGCCACCGCCTCGGCGAGCAGGTGGACGCGCAGGCGCAGGGCGATGTCGAGCGTCATGGGCCCGTATTCAACGAGGAGGTTGTCGTCGCCCTGGCGCCGGTACACGACCGGCACGGGCCCGCCCTCGTCGCGCCCCACGACCGCGGCGCCGGCGCCCTCGCCCCGCAGTAGGACCTGCGGGCCCGCGACCGGGTCGCCCGGCCGCGGCACCGGCACGAAGCGGACGCGGTCGCCGGGCCGCATCTGGCCCATCTTCCACTGCTCGTCGCGGGCGATCACGGCCGGGCAGACGAAGCCGCCGAGGCTCGGCCCGTCGGGGCCGAGGATGATCGGCATGTCGCCGGTGAAGTCGAGGGCGCCGACCGCGTAGGCGTTGTCGTGGAGGTTCGAGGGGTGGAGGCCCGCCTCGCCCCCGTCCGGCCGCGCCCAGCGGGGGGCGGGCCCGATCAGCCGCACCCCCGTGCGGGCGCTGTTGAAGTGCACCTCGTAGGCCGCCGAGAACAGGTCCGCGATGTCGGCCTCGGCGAAGAAGTCCGGCGCGCCGTGCGGGCCGTAGACGACGCCCACCGTCCAGTCGTGGGTGAGCTCGGCTTCCGGGTCCCCGTCCGATGCCGGCGCCTCCGGCGCCGCGGCGAGGGGCAGCACGTCGCCGGGCTTCAGCACGCCCGTGGCGTGGCCGCCGAAGCCGCCGAGCGCGAAGGTCGCGCGCGAGCAGTACAGGGACATAAAGCATGAGAGAAATTTGTCAAGCTCAGAAG
>CAXTFP010000484.1:0-3093 GCA_964243135.1 uncultured Lichenihabitans sp. | reverse complement strand
GGCTCCCCGGCGTCCCGGTGGCGCGCGTGCAGCGGCTCGTCTACGCGGCCAGCGGCTTCATGGCGGGGGTGGCGGGCCTCGTCACCATCGCGATCAACTCGTCGTCGGACGCCAACCTCGTCGGCGCGGGCATGGAGCTCGACGCCATCGCGGCCGTCGCGGTCGGCGGCACGCTGCTCAGCGGCGGGCGGGCCACCGTCGTGGGCACGCTGGTCGGCGCCTGCATCATCCAGCTCGTCCGCACCACGCTGATCGCCAACGGCGTGCCGGACGCCGCGGCCCTGGTGGTGAAGGCGCTGCTGATCGTGCTGGCCGTGTGGATTCAGGCCCAGGGGAGGCGGGGATGACGCTGGGCCACCGCGAGCGCTCGCTCGCCACCGTCAGCCGCTACGGGGTCGTGGTCGGGCTGGCCGCGCTGATCGCCTTCGGGGCGCTGCGCTACGACCGCTTCCTCAGCCCCTTCAACGTCACGTCGTTCCTGGCCTACAACTCCATGTTCGGTCTGGTGAGCCTCGGCATGGCCTTCGTCATCATGACGGGGGGCATCGACCTTTCGGTGGGCGCGGTGGCGGCGCTGGGCAGCGTCGCGGCCGCGTTGGCTTCGCCGGGGGGTGAGCTCGCGGGCCTCGCGGCCGGGCTCGGGGTGGGGCTGGGGATCGGGCTCGCCAACGGCTTCGCCGTGGTGAGGCTGGGCCTCGCGCCCTTCATCGCCACGCTGGCCACCATGCTGGGGGCGCGGGGCCTGGCGCTGCTGCTCGCCGGCAACCAGTCGGTCTCGGCCTCCTACGACAGCGGCTTCACCGACCTCGGCCAGGGCGACCTGTCGGGCTTCCCGATCCCGGCCCTGCTGGCGCTCGCGGCCTTCGCGGCCGGCTGGGTGCTGCTGGAGCGCACGGCCTTCGGCCGCACCGTGCTGGCGGTGGGCGGCAACGAGGAGGCGACCCGCCTCATGGGCCTGCCGACCGACCGGACCAAGTGGATCGTCTATGCGGCCAGCGGGGCGCTGTCGGGCCTCGCGGGCGTGATCCTGGCGGCACAGTTCGGGGCCGGGCAGCCGATCGAGGGCCAGGGCTGGGAGCTCTTCGCCATCTCGGCCGTGGTGGTGGGCGGCACGCCGCTCAGCGGCGGCAACGGCTCGGTGGTCACGACCTTCGCGGGCGTGGTCCTGCTCGGCCTCATCTTCAACATCCTCAACTTCGAGAACGGGCTCGGCGTCATCAGCCTGTCGGCCTACTGGCAGTCCGTCGTGCGCGGGCTGTTCCTTCTGGCCGTGGTGGTGGCGCAGGCCAAGCTGCTCATGCGCTCGGCCCCGGTCGACGCCTGACGACGATTTTACCTCATAGAACGGATCCAAAAGGCCCTCGGCCTTTTGCGGGTTTCAGGGCAGAGCCCTGAAGAAGCTTTGATTATAGCATAGGGACTCCGCACTGACCGCCGAAGGCGTGGCTCTTCGAGGACCGGGCGGGGCATTCGGGCGCAGACCCGATCCGTCCATGACGAGACGATGAGGGGGAAAGGCACCATGGGCACGCCATCGGCCGACGTCGCGGGCGACGTCGAGACGCTGTACCGCGACGGGGTCGTCGGCCGGAAGGGAGCCTTCTCCAGGTCCTGGGCCGAGGACATGCGCGAGGACATCACGACGGCCTTCTGGGAAGCGATCCAGCGCCCCGGCGGCGCGGTCGGCCGCGGGCCGCGCCGCTGGTACGTCGAGCTCCACCCGCAGAACCTGCGGGGCTTCGTCGAGCTCGCCACCCACCCCTGGGTCACGGCCATGTGCGAGGCCGTGCTCGGTTCCCGCTACGAGATCGTCGAGGTCGGCTTCGACACGCCCTTCCAGGGCGCCAGGAACCAGCCGTGGCACCGCGACTTCCCGTCCCCGGAGGACAGCTGGCGCGAGCGGCACATCACCTCGCTGGCCTTCAACCTCACCGGCGTCGACGTCACGCCCGACATGGGCCCCTTCGAGGTCGCGCCCGGCACGCAGTGGGACGACGGGCGCGCCTGGAACCACGAGATGTTCCCGCCGAAGGAGATCTGGCCGCGCTTCGGGGAGCGGGCCGTGCGCAAATACCCGCAGATGGGCGATATCTCCTGCCGTTCGGCCCTCACGGTCCACCGCGGCACCGCGCATGCCTCGCCGGTCGCCCGGCCGGTGCTGGTGCTCGGGGTCGACGCGCCGGGGGCGGGCCACGCCGCGCTGCACGACATGACGGTGACGCCGGACTATCGGGACGCCCTGCCGAAGGCCCTCCGCGAGCACCTCGTCTGCCGCACCGTCCCCGAACTGGTGCCGATCACGCAGAAGCACGACATCGAGGGGCTGGTGATGGGGACGGAGTGAGGCGGCCGGCGGCTGACCGGTTCAGATCATCCCCTCCGCTCATCCCCGCGGCGGCGGGGATTCAGCGCGAAACGTCCGGCCGAAGGCCGGCCGTCGTCCTGCGGCCGCACGGCCCACGGCGCGCGAACGGGACTGTCGGCCTTCGGCAGCCTCATGGCGCTGGGTTCCCGCATGCGCGGGAACGAGCGGTGGAGGGAGGTCGGCCGACCAGCCCTCACCCCCGCACGGCGTAGAACTTCCGCCTCATGCTGTCCGCGATGGCGCGGTGGCGCTCGCCCCGGTCCGCGGGCGCGAAGCGGATGCCGAGGTCGCGGCCGCGGCGCCACACCACGGTGGCGGGCGCGAGCTCGCCGGTCTGGTCCTCGTAGAGCAGGATGCGGGGCGGCAGCGCCAGGACGCCCGGCAGGCGCAGCAGCCCGCCCTGCGCCGAGCGGTTGGCGATGAGGCACTCGACCACGAACAGGCCGTCGAGCCCCACCACCTTGCCGGAGCGCAGACGCGTGCGCCGCCGCGCGGTCCGTGGCCGCCGCAAGCAGGGCGCCCCCGAGGGTTCCACCGGCGGGACCTCCCACGACGGCGGCCGGGAGCGGTAGCGTCCTCCTCCACCGGGACGGGGCGGCCGGGACGGGGACGGGGCGGCCGGGACGGAGCGGCCGGGACGGAGGACCACCGTGGCGGACGAACCGGTGGACAGGCCGTCGTGGGCCCCCGCCGAGGTGGACCTGGCCACCCCGAGCGTGGCGCGTGTG
>CAXTFP010000483.1:0-3095 GCA_964243135.1 uncultured Lichenihabitans sp. | reverse complement strand
ACCGCGGCCGGCACGGGCGCCAGCCAGGCGAGGGCGCGGACGACCGACCGTCGGCCGGCGGGGGCGAGCGCGGCATCAGACGTCACGCTTGTACACCATGCTTTCCTCGCTGACGCGCTCGCCGAGCAGGCCGGCGGGCCGGAACAGCAGGATCAGCACGAGCACCGAGAAGGCGAAGATGTCGCGGTATTGCGTGCCGACGATCCCGTGCGTCAGGGCCGGCATCCAGGCGGTCGCGAAGGTCTCGATGGCGCCGAGCAGCAGGCCACCCAGCACGGCGCCGGGGATCGAGCCGATGCCGCCCAGGATCGCGGCCGTGAAGGCCTTCATGCCGATGATGAACCCCATCGAGAAGGTCGCGACCCCATAGTAGGACGCGTAAAGGACGCCGGCCACGGCGCCGAGGCCCGGCCCGACGAAGAAGATCAGGGCGATGGGCAGGTTGGGATCGATGCCGACGAGCGACGCCGTCTCGGGGCTCTCGGCGACGGCGCGGATCTTCACCCCGAGGCTGGTGCGGCCGACGAGGAGTTCGAGCCCGACCATCAGGGCCACCGCGACCGCGAGGATCGTCAACTGCCTGTAGCTGACCACCGCGCCCGCGACGTCGATGGCGCCGCGCGGCAGGAAGGACGGGTAGATGAGGGGGCGCCGCCCGCCCACCAGCATGACGACGTTCTGGATCACCACCGCCATGCCGAGCGCCGACAGCATGGGGGCGAGCCGGGACGTGCCCCGCAGGGGCCGGTATGCCACGGCCTCGACCGCGATGCCGAGCAGGCCGATGGCCACGAAGGCGGCGAGGCCGGCCATCAGCGCGACCCCCGGATGGCCCGCTACACCCCCCATCAGGCTCGCGGCGAAGACCGCCACGAAGGCGCCCGCCGTGAACATCTCGCTGTGGGCGAAATTGATCAGGCGGAGCACGCCGTAGACCATCGTGTAGCCCAGCGCGATCAGCGCGTAGATGGACCCCACGGTGAGGGCGTTGATGCTCTGCTGCAGGATGAGCGTCGCCATTCGGGAGCCGGCTACTTCAGGAGGTCGAACTTCCCGTCCTTGACCGTGTAGAGGAAGATGAAAGGCTGCTTCAGCTCGCCATCGGGCCCGAATGCGACGTGGCCCACGAGACTGTCGAAGTCGCTCCTGGCGATAGCCGGCACGACCGTGTCGCGCTTGGGCGACGCCCCCGCGGCCTTCATGCCGTTGATGACCACCTGGGCCTCCATGTAGCCATAGGCCGAATAGGGGCCCGGGTCCTCGTTGAAGGCCGCCTTGTAGGTCTTGGCGAAGTCCTTCAACTGAGGCGAGGAATCGTAGGGCGGCGCCTGGAACGACACGATGGCGCCCTCCGCGTTCTCGGGCCCGGCCCCCTGGATGAAGTCCGGCGTGAAGGCCGAGTCGGCGCCGAAGACCTTGGCCGTGATGCCGACATCGCGCGCCTGCTTCACGAACAGCCCGATCGCCGGCATGATCCCGCCGAAATAGATGACGTCGGGGCTCTCGCCCTTGATCGTGGTGAGCAGGGCGCTGAAGTCGACGTCGGTCTGGGCCACGCCGCTGAACGAGGTGACGGTGCCGCCGCCTTTCTTGAAGACGTCCTGGAAGACTTCCGCGACGCCCTGCCCGAAGGCCTGCTTGTCGTGCACGATGGCGGCCTTCTTGGCCCCGAGCGTCTTCAGCGCGTAGTCGGCCGGCGCCGCGCCCTGCGACAGGTCGTTGGCGATGGGCCGGAACAGGTTGGCGTATCCGGCCTTGGTGACCTTCGGGTTCGACGAATTCGTCACCTGGGGCATGCCGCAGCGATGGTAGACGTCGGACGACGGGATGGTGACGCCGCTGTTGAAGTCGGCGATGACGGCCAGCATGGCGGGCGTGTCGCACAGCTTCTGGGCCACCAGCGTGCCCTGCTTGGGGTCGCCGCCGTCGTCTTCCCGCTGGAACACGAGTTTCTGGCCGCCGATGCCGCCCGCCTCGTTGGCCTGCCGGACCGCGAGGTCCATGCCGTTCATCCAGGTGGTGCCGAAGAGCGATTCGGAATTGGTGAGCGGCCCGGCGCTCCCGATGAGGATGTCGGCGCTGGCCGTGCCCGACAGGGCCGCGAGGAGCGTCGCCGCCGAGGTCAAAGTCGCGATGCGCATGCTGATCTCCTTGTCGATCGAATACAGGACGGACGCCTCGGCCGCACCGCAGCCTCGGTCAGGCGATGTTCTTCAGAACCTTGTTCTCCGCCGGGGCCAGGGACGCCAGGAGGTCGCGCGAGACCCGCGCGATGTGGCGGCGCAACATGTCGACGCCGCGCTCGACGTCGCGCAGCCTCGCATAGGCCAGGATGGCGTGGTGGTCCGACAGCTCGCGCTCGACGTCCTGCATCACGAGGAGCTGCAGGTTGACGTAGCGGGCCGCGTTGTCGTGGACGGAGCGCAGGAGCTTCAGGGCGATCCGGTTGCCGCTCGGGCGGTAGAGCGCCTCGTGGAAGCGCCAGTTCAGCTCGCCCCAGTTGCCGACGTCGCCGGTGCGCGACGCCTCGTCGATCAGCGCCTCAGCCCCGTCGAGGTCCGCGTCGCTCATCCGCGGGATCGCGGCCTCGAACAGCCAAGTTTCGAGCTGCATGCGGATCCCGAACAGCTCGCCCAGTTCCTCCGGCGACAGGGACGATACGACGGTCCCCTTGTGCAATTCGGAGACGACCAGCCCCTCGGCTTCGAGGTGCCGGATCGCTTCCCGGAGCGGGATGCGCGACACGCCGAGCTCGGAGGCCAGCTTCTCCTGGCGCAGCACCGCGCCCTCGGCGAGTTGCCCGTTGAGGATGCGGCGGCGCAGCTCGGTCGTGATCTGCTCGGTCAACGATGTCCGCCCCGATCTCGAAGCCGCTCTCTCCACCATATTGGATACGATATCGGAGCGACGCCGCCGGGCAACCCCATAATTTGGGCGCCGAAGGCCGATCGCTGCCGCAATTTTGGGCTTTCAAAGCCGTCCTCGGGGCGATAGCCTCGGATCGTATCCAATTCACCGGAGGCGCTGGTGAGCCGAGCGGTCCCGGAAGTGATGCTTGGCAGTTGGGGTGCGGTGGCCGTGGTGCAGCCCGGCGG
>CAXTFP010000482.1:0-3098 GCA_964243135.1 uncultured Lichenihabitans sp. | reverse complement strand
CCCAAGAAGTCGGCTCACGCCGGGGCGGGCCGCGGCCACATGGCCCGCGTCCCCACCAAGACTGGCCCGGTGTCGATCTACGAGGACCCGACGCTGCGCGACGGCGATGCCGTGATGACCAAGGACGGCATGAAGGTCTTCGCCGGCGGCCGCTTCACGCCCGACCACCCCTACGGCGAGGCGGACTTCATCGCCGTGTCGGACTCGAAGGCCGTGGCGCCCGGCCTGAAGAAGGCCGTGATCGAGCTCAACAAACTCCCCCACGGCTAGAGGCTGTTATGAACCATGGACGGCGGCTCTATTGCGGCGTGACGAGCCGAATGGCAGGAGAAGCTAGCAGCCAGCACGTCCGTACTGGCCAAAGCTTCGACGTACCAGGCGGCCGTCACGCCGCAACCCCGGAGGGGCTGGGCCGTTTTCGGCGCTCGGGGCGTCGACTCGCTCGACCGTGGCTCAGCCACGCTCATCGCAAGTCTCCTGCCGATCATCCGAAAACGGCTCCAGTAGAGCCATCGTCCATGGTTCATAACAGCCTCTAGAGCCTCTTTCGCCCCGGCCGCCGTTGGGGCAAGCTGACGGCACGGGTGAAAGCGGGGGGATCCATGTTCGTCGGCATCGACATCGGCACGACATCGGTCAAATCCGTGCTCATGGGGGAGGACGGCGCCATCGCGGCCTCGGCCTCCTTCCCGGTGCCGGTGTCCCGCCCTCGCGCCGGCTGGTCCGAGCAGGATCCGGAGCATTGGTGGGCGGCGGTCTGCGACACGCTGGACGCGCTGGCGGCCGCCGAGCCGCGCCGCATGGCGGGCGTGACCGGCATCGGCCTGTCGGGCCACATGCACGGCGCCACCCTGCTCGGGGCCGACGACGCCGTGCTGCGGCCCGCCATACTGTGGAACGACGGGCGGGCAGCGGCGGAATGCGCCGAGATCGAGGCGGCCTGCCCGGACGCCCGCGCCCTGACCGGCAACATCGCCATGCCGGGCTTCACGGCCCCGAAGCTCGCCTGGGTGCGCCGGCACGAGCCCGATGTCTTCGCCCGCGTGCGCAAGGTGCTGCTGCCCAAGGACTACGTGCGACTGAGGCTGACGGGCGGCTACGCGTCCGACATGTCGGACTCGGCCGGCACCTACTGGCTCGACGTGGGCCGGCGCCGCTGGTCGGACGCGCTGCTGGCCGCCACGGGCCTCGACCGCGGCCAGATGCCGGAGCTGTTCGAGGGCACCGAGCCCACCGGCCGCCTGCGCGAGGAACTGCGGGCCCGGTTCGGCATGGACCGCGCCCCGGTCGTGGCCGGGGGAGCGGGCGACAACGCGGCCTCGGCCTGCGGCATCGGCGCCGTGACGCCGGGCACGGCTTTCCTGTCGCTCGGCACCTCGGGCGTGCTCTTTGTGTCCAACGCCCGTTTCTCGCCCAACACGGAGGGCGCGGTCCACGCCTTCTGCCACGCCCTGCCGGACACCTGGCACCAGATGGGCGTGATCCTGTCGGCCACCGACAGCCTCAACTGGTTCTCCCGCCTCGTCGGCACGCCGGCTCCCGCCCTCACGGCGGCGCTCGGCGAGAGCGTGTCGAAGCCGTCGCCGGCGCTGTTCATGCCCTACCTGTCGGGCGAGCGGACGCCCCACAACGACGCCGGCGCGCGGGGCGGCTTCCTCGGCCTCGACCAGACCACCTCGCGCGAGGACCTGACTCAGGCGGTGCTGGAGGGGGTGGGCTTCGCGTTCCGCGACTGCCTGCGTGTGCTGAACGACGCCGGCACGGACGTCGCCCGCGCCTTCGCGGTCGGCGGGGGCGCGAACTCGCCCGTGTGGCTGTCCATCATGGCCAGCATCCTCGACCGGCCGCTCGACGTGTCGACCGCCGCCGACGTCGGCGCGGCCACCGGCGCGGCGCGCCTCGGCCAGGCGGCCGCCACCGGGAGCCGCAACCCCGCCGCGCTGATGCCGCCCCCCGCGATCGAGCGCACCGTCGCACCCGACCCCGCGCTCGCCGCGGCTTACGCGGAACGCTACGCCCGCTACCGGGCCCTCTACGGGTCGTCGGCCCACGCTGCCGACGCGACGGTCGCCGCGGCGGCGTGAGCCGGACGACGCCGGACCTCCAGGGAGTTCACATGACGCGGTTCAGTCTCATCCCGGCGCTGGTGGTAGCCTCCCTGGCGGCGGCGCTCCCGCTCGGCGGCGCGGAAGCCCAGACGGCACCCGGCGCCCCCGCCGTCCCGCCCCCGCCGGGTCCCGCCGCAGCGGGCCGCCCCGCGCCGCGCATGGCGGCCGGCGCGAAGCCCTCCGCCGTCCAGACCCAGAAGGTCGCGAAGCCGACCGCCGCGGAGCGCGCCGAACAGCTCAAGCTGGAGCACGACATGCACATCTGCATCGGCTGTTGAGGCGCGCCCGCGGCCGGGGCCGCGCGCTTTTGCCGATTGCGAAACGGGGCACAATGGCATAAACATATCTTTATATGTTTGAGTCTCCCCGATGACGAAGTCCGTGTTCCGCTTCTCCTCCGCCCTGGCGGCGCTCGAAGCCGCCGGCGAGAGCACCCGGCTGCGGCTCCTGGCGCTGCTGTCCGAGGCCGAACTGACGGTCAGCGAACTCGTCACCATCCTGGGCCAGTCGCAGCCGCGCGTGTCGCGACACCTGAAGCTCCTGGTCGAGGGCGGGCTCGTCGAGCGCCACCGCGAGGGCGCCTGGGCTTTCTTCACGGCGGCGGACCGCGGCACGGGTGCGGCCCTGGTGCGTGACATCCTGGGGCGCATCGACCCCGAGGACGCGATCCTGAAGGCCGATCACGCGCGTCTGGCCGAGGCGCGCCGGACCCGCACGGCGGCGGCCGAGCACTATTTCGCCGCCCAGGCACCCCACTGGGACCGGGTGCGGGCGCTGCACGTCTCGGAGGAGCGGGTCGAGGCCGCGGTGCTGGAGGCCGTCGGGCCGGCGCGGGTCCACGCCCTGCTCGACCTCGGCACCGGCACGGGCCGCATGCTGGAGATCCTGGCGCCGCGCGCCGACCGCGCGGTGGGCGTCGACGGCAGCCATGCCATGCTGAACCTCGCCCGGCTGCGCGTCGAGCGCGGGGGACTGCGCAATGTGCAGCTC
>CAXTFP010000481.1:0-3109 GCA_964243135.1 uncultured Lichenihabitans sp. | reverse complement strand
GTCCGGCACCGTGCCGGGCACCGGCCCGGCGAAGGCGGCGGCGCCGGCCGCGGCACCGAGCGCCAGCAGCCGCCGACGGCTCGGCCTCTCGGCCGCGGGTCACGTCGTGGTCATCGCTCGTGGGATCGCTCCCGAGGGTTCAGATGCCCGCGATGGGCCGGGGGTTGGAGCCGTCGCTGAAGCGCGACAGCCGGAAGTCGTGCGGGTCGACCACGGGGGCGGCCCCGGTGACGAGGTCGGCGGCGAGCCGGCCGGCCGCGGGGCCGATGCCGAAGCCGTGGCCCGAGAAGCCGGTCGCCACCACGAGGCCCCGCACGCTTTCGACCGTCGAGATCACCGGCACGGCGTCCGGCATGACGTCGATCATCCCGGCCCACTCCTCCACGACGCGGGCCCCCGCGAAGGCCGGGAACAGCTCTGTGAGGCTCGCCAGCGCCTGGCGGTTGTATCGGCGGTCCGGCTCGGGATCGAGCACGCGGCAGCGCTCGTAGGGCGACACTTGGTCGAGCGGCATGGTGCGGGCTTCCGTCCATTCCTGCACGAAGCGCTCGTCGGCGCGCAGCTTCAGCCCGCGCCAGTCGTCCTTGAAGGCCGGCAGGAACTCCCTGAAGAAGCGGAAGCTGTCGGGCACCAGCGGCACCACGTTCACGTTGCCGTTGGCGATCGTGTAGCCGCCGTCGAGGCGCTTGCGGTAGGCGCCCTTCGAGCACCAGAAGGATGCCTCCGGGCCGTCGGCGATCGGCGCCGTCCGCAGGGCGGTGGAGCGCACCTTGAGCTGGGGCAGGGTGACGCCGACGTCCCGGAGGAAGCGGCGCGACCAGGCGCCCCCCGCCAGCACGGCGGCGTTGCAGCGGATGCGGCCGCGCTCCGTCACCACGGCCGCGACCCGCCCGCCCGCGAGGTCGAGCCCGCGCACCGCGCAATCCGTGAGGATGATCGCGCCCTCACGCTGCGACGCGGTGGCGATGGCGGGCGCCGCCTTCTGCGGCTCGGCGCGGCCGTCGCTGCCGCAATACATGGCGGCCTTCCAGCGTTTTGAGCCGTTCGGCACGTGGCGGTCGAGCTCCTCGCCCGAGATCATGCGGGCGTCGATCTGGTAGGGGCGGGCGTGCTCGAGCCAAGCCTCGTAGCGGGCCACGTCCGCGTCGTCCTCGCAGCCCCACACGACCCCCGTGGCGCGAAAGCCCGTCTCGCCCTCGACGGTCTCGTCCATGCGCTCCCACAGACGGAGGCTTTCCACGATGAGGGGGATCTCGCGCGGGTCACGGCGGCCCTTGCGCACCCAGCCCCAGTTGCGGCTCGACTGTTCGCCCGCCACGTGGCCCTTCTCGCACAGCGCCACCGATATGCCGCGCTGGGCCAGCGCCAGGGCCGTCGATGTGCCGATGATGCCGCCGCCCACGACCACGACCTCGACGGCTTCGGGGATCTCCGCGTCGGAGCGGACGGGGTCGACCTGCGGGCCCATGTCAATTCTCGCCTGAGGGGGATGTCGTTCGGGTCACAGCCGCGGCTCCAGCGCCCAGTTGATCGGCACTTCGGCGATGCAGGCCGTGTTGGGCAGGTCGAGCACGAAGGCCACGACGCGGCCGACGTCCTCGGGCTGGGTCAGCTCGGCGGGGTCGCGGCCGCCGGTCAGCGGGGCCGCCATGTCGGTGGCCACGAAGCCCGGGCAGACGGCGGTCGCCCGGATGCCGTCGGCCTAGCCGGCCTGCCGGATGGCGTGGGTGAGGCCGAGCGCCGCGAACTTGCTCGTGGCGTAGAGGCCCGACGCCGCCGAGGCGACGCGCAGGCCCGACAGCGACACGACCGTGACGACGCGCCCGCGCCCGCTGGCCCGGAGCGCCGTCCAGGCCGCCTTCACCAGGCGGCGCGGCGCCTTGACGTTGACCTCCAGGAGGTCGTCGAACTCGCCGTCCTCGGCCTCGATCACGGTCTTGGGGATGATGATGCCGGCATTGGCCACCACGGCGTCGATGCGGCCGAAGCGGCGCAGCGTGGCCTCGGCCCAGATCGCAGCCCCATCGGGGTCGCGCGCGTCGTAGCGGTGGACCAACGCCTCGGCTCCGGCGGGCGGCGCCGTCCCGTCCGGGTCCCGCACCCCGAGGCTGAGGTGCCAGCCGCCCCGGCCCAGGGCTTCGGCGACCGCGCGCCCGATGCCGCGGCTGGCGCCCGACACCATGGCGAGGCGCGGGGCCGGGCTCACGGGACGGCCCGGTGGGGGAGCGCCGTCATTCCGGATCCGGCATCATGTCGAGATAGTGGCCGTAAACCTTGCGCAGCAGCGCGCGCAACTGCGCCTGCTCGTCCCCGTCCAGCACGGCGAAGAAGTCCCGGTCCTGCCGCAGCGCCGTGCCCCGCACGCGCTCCACCAGGGCCTCGCCCTCCGGCAGCAGGTAGAGCTCGCGCGCGCGCCGCTCGACGGGCGACACCCGCTGTTCGAGCAGGCCGGCGCCCTCCATGGCGTCGAGCAGCTTGCCCATGGCGGAGCGGTCCCGCCGGATGAAGTGGGCCAGCACCGAGGGACGGATCCCCGGGTTGGCCGCGACCAGCAGGATCGTGGCGATCTTGCCGGTCCCGCCCGCAAGGCCCAGCGGCTCCATGCGCGCGTCGAGGTCTCGGCTCACCAGGATGTTGACCGTGCGGACGTAGAAGCTCAGCAGGCTGCCGAAGATGTCGAAGTCGATGTTGAGGTAGTCGATCGTCTTCGGGGGCTTCAGGCCGCGCCGCGGCGCGCTCGCACCGGCACCCCGCCTGTCCGATACAGATGCCATCGATGGTCGCGCCTCGCTCGGGGCAGAGGTCCCGCGGCGACGCGGGGTCGGCGGGACTGGACGGCGGGTGCGAGGACCGCGGCGGCGCGCGCATCGTCCCCTCGCCGAGCTGAAGAGCATGGGAACTGTTCATGGTCATCTTTGAGGAAGACCGCGGCGCGGCGCGATCGGCGCCGTCTTCGACTTGACGAGGTCCAGTCCCGACGGGTGTTTCGGACCGGTCTCGACGCGATGATGGTAGGTGTCCACCATCCGGCCCGTCAAGCCGCGATGGCGGGCGCCCAGGGCTCCGAATCCGGGTTAACGCGTTTGATGGGCCATGGCGGCGCTGAGAT
>CAXTFP010000480.1:0-3131 GCA_964243135.1 uncultured Lichenihabitans sp. | reverse complement strand
AGGCCGGGGCGTCGGCCGATACGGTCTGCGTGGGCGCCGTGGCGCCGGCGTGGTGGAAGATCTTGGAGACGATGTTGCCGAAGATGCTCATGACGGGATCCTTCCGATCGCGATGGGGCAGGCATCAACGCGGCTTCGGCGCAAAGGTGGCGCGGTCGGGCGCCGCCGGGCGCGGAACGCTGCAACTTTCCATGGACGGCCGCTTGCCGCTTGCCCGAGGCGCCCCTCTGTGCTCGACATCCGCCCGCGCGCCCCCTCGGGCGCCGGTCGGCATGCCGCGCGCCTCCCGGCGCCCGGCCGTGCCACGGACCGACCAACAGAAAGCGCACTGCCCCATGACGAGCCGCGTCATCCCCGTCGACCCCTTCACGCTCGTGGTCTTCGGCGCCACGGGCGACCTCGCGCGCCGCAAGCTCCTGCCCGCCATGATGCACCGCGACCTCGCGGGCCAGATCCCCCCGCTCGCCCGCATCATCGGCGTGGCGCGGCGCGAGATGAGCTGCGACGAATACCGGGAGATGGCGCGCCAGTCCGTGAAGGGCGTGAACGCCGACGGCGCGCGGGACGCCTTCATCGAGCGCATCCATTACGTGGCGGCCGACGCCGAGAACGACGCGGGCTGGAGCGAGCTCGCATCGATGATCAACGCGCGCGAGGACGACACCGTCGTCTACTATCTCGCCACGGGGCCGGACCTGTTCGTGCCGATCGCCGAGAAGATCGGCCGGCACGGGCTGAACCAGCCGCGCACCCGCATCGTGCTGGAGAAGCCGATCGGCAAGAACGCCGCCTCGGCCCTCACGGTCAACGAAGGCATCGGCCGGGTCTTCCCCGAGGCGTCGATCTACCGGATCGATCATTACCTCGGCAAGGAGACGGTGCAGAACCTCATGGCGCTGCGCTTCGCCAACGCGCTGTTCGAGCCGCTGTGGAGCGCCGCCCACATCGACAGCGTGCAGATCACGGTGGCCGAGGAGCTCGGCGTCGAGGGCCGGGCCGGCTATTACGACAAGGCCGGCGCCATGCGCGACATGGTGCAGAACCACATCCTGCAGCTCCTCTGCCTCGTGGCCATGGAGCCGCCCTCCTCCATGAAGGCGGATGCCGTGCGCGACGAGAAGCTGAAGGTGTTGAAAGCCCTGAAGCGCATCGACGCCTCCAACGCCGCCCAGGTGACGGTGCGGGGCCAGTACCGGGCCGGCGCCTCGGCGGGCGGCGCCGTGCGGGGCTACCTCGACGAGCTGGGCGAGACGAGCCAGACCGAAACCTTCGTGGCCATCAAGGCCGAGATCGGCAACTGGCGCTGGGCCGGGGTGCCGTTCTATCTGCGCACCGGCAAGCGCCTGCCGTCCCGCGTGTCCGAGATCGTGGTGGGCTTCCGGCAGGTGCCCCATTCGGTGTTCGAGGGCGAGCAGTCGCGGCCGAACCGCCTGCTGATCCGCCTCCAGCCCGACGAGGGCATCAAGCTGTTCCTGATGATCAAGGACCCCGGCCCGGGCGGCATGCGGCTCCAGCACGTGTCGCTCGACATGAGCTTTGCGGAAGCCTTCGCGGTGCGCAACCCGGACGCCTACGAGCGCCTCATCCTCGACACGGTGCGGGGCAACCAGACCCTGTTCATGCGCCGCGACGAGGTCGAAGCCGCCTGGGCCTGGGTGGACCCGATCATCGAGGCCTGGCAGGGCTCGAACGAGCTGCCGAAGCCCTATACGGCCGGCACCTGGGGCCCCTCGGCCGCCATCGCCCTGACCGAGCGCGACGGCCGGAGCTGGGCCGAAGGCGAGGTTTGATCCCCCGCACGCCGTCCTTCCCGGCCCGTTCCTTGCGAGCCGTCCCGCGCCTGTTCCCTGCACTTGCCCCCTGGCCGAAGTCACCCCTCATGCCCCAGCCCCCGAAGCAGATCCGCCGCGTCGTCCTGGCCTATTCCGGGGGGCTCGACACCTCCATCATCCTGAAGTGGCTGCAGACCACCTACGGATGCGAGGTCGTGACCTTCACGGCCGACCTCGGCCAGGGCGAGGAGCTGGAGCCGGCGCGCCAGAAGGCCCTGCTGCTCGGCATCCGCCCCGAGAACATCTTCATCGAGGACCTGCGCGACGAGTTCGTGCGCGACTACGTGTTCCCCATGTTCCGGGCCAACGCGCAATACGAGGGGCTCTACCTCCTGGGCACCTCCATCGCCCGGCCGCTGATCGCCAAGAAGCAGATCGAGATCGCCCGGAGGGTGGGGGCGGACGCCGTGTGCCACGGCGCCACCGGCAAGGGCAACGACCAGGTGCGCTTCGAGCTCAGCTACTACGCGCTGGAGCCCGACATCCACGTCATCGCGCCCTGGCGCGAATGGGACCTCACCTCCCGCACGGCGCTGCTCGACTTCGCCGAAGCGAACCAGATCCCCATCGCCAAGGACAAGCGCGGCGAGGCGCCCTTCTCGGTCGACGCCAACCTCCTGCACGTGTCCTCCGAGGGCAAGGTGCTGGAGGACCCGGCCGAGGAGGTGCCGGACTACGTCTTCTCCCGCACCGTCAGCCCCGAACAGGCGCCCGACCGGGCCACCACGATCGAGATCGGCTTCGAGCGCGGCGACCCCGTGTCGGTCGACGGCGAGCGGCTCGGCCCCGCGGCGCTGCTCGCCCGGCTCAACGACCTCGGCCGCGAGAACGGCATCGGCCGGCTCGACCTCGTCGAGAACCGCTTCGTCGGCATGAAGTCGCGCGGCATGTACGAGACGCCCGGCGGCACGATCCTGTATTTCGCCCATCGCGGCATCGAGCAGCTCACGCTCGACCGGGGCGCGGCCCACCTCAAGGACGAGCTGATGCCGCGCTATGCCGAGCTGATCTACAACGGCTTCTGGTTCAGCCCGGAGCGGCGGATGCTGCAGGCGGCGATCGACCAGAGCCAGCACAGCGTCAACGGCCGGGTGCGGCTGCGGCTGTATAAGGGCAATGTCAGCGTGATCGGGCGCGAAAGCCCGGACAGCCTGTACTCCATGAAGGTCGTGACGTTCGAGGACGACCAGGGCGCGTATGATCAGACGGATGCCCAGGGCTTCATTAAACTTCAGGCGTTGCGGCTGCGGCTCGGCGCCATGGCCGGCCGGCGCGGGGGCAGCTTATGACGGCGTTGTC
>CAXTFP010000479.1:0-3151 GCA_964243135.1 uncultured Lichenihabitans sp. | reverse complement strand
GCGCTCGACGCCATGGCCCGCACCTACGCGGCCGAGACCGCCACGACGTCGAACGTCGTCGTCACGGTGGTGAACCCCGGCCCGCTGCGCACCCGCATGCGCGCCGCCGCCATGCCGGGCGAGGACCCCGAGACGCTGCGGACGCCCGAGGACCTCGCCCCCTCCATCGTGGCCCTGTGCTCACCGGAGTTCCGCGACACGGGGCGGCTGTACGATTATCCGACCGACCGCCTGCTGAGCTTCCAGGGGCCGGCCTGATCGGGGGAAAACGATCTCCGGGGGTTCGCTAACCCCTGCCGCTCATCCGCGCGCAGGCGGGTATCCAGTGCGAAGAAGCGGCCGAAGGCCGACAAAATGCTCCACCGTACCGCTCACCGCGAGGTGACAAGAAGGCGGCCTTCGGCCGGGCATTTCTTGCGCTGGATCCCCGCCTGCGCGGGGATGAGCGGATCAAAGGATGTGCCGAGACGATCGTTCGGAAGTCGTGTCAGCCGCCCGTCAGGCACCAGTCGCCGCCGTCGAGCCAGCAGTCCTCCCCCCGCCGCGGGCCGCGGCGGTGGAGCCGCGTGACGAAGCGGCCGTCGTCGCGCCCGAAGGCCGCGGCCAGCGCCCTCTCGCCCTCGGGGTCGCGCATGGAGGCCGAGGGGAAGATGCCGACGGCGGACAGGCGCCGGGCCTCGTAGTCGTTCCCCCGCCGCGTGACCAGGAACACGGCGCCGTGCAGCACGAGGTTGGACGCCGCGCTCCACCCGACGTCAGTGGTCAGCGGCAGCACGAGGCGGCCGCCGTCCCGGAGGCCGTCGAGCCAGCGCGGGGCCGGGCGGGTCACGCCCGCGTTGACGAGGACGACGTCGGCGGGCGCGACCTCGACGGCGGCACCGTCGCCCGCGATCATCTCCGCGTTGGGGCGAGGGGCGAGGCTGGCGCGGGCGCGCGCCGCGAGGCCGGGATCGAACTCGATGCCCGTGACTCTCCCGCCCGGCCCCACGAGCTCGGCCAGCACCGCCGTGAAGTAGCCCACCCCCGCGCCGACATGCACGGCATGCTCGCCCGGCCGCGGCCCGGCGTAGTGCATCAGCAGCGCCAGGAACGAGGGCTGCCCGTTGTTGAGCCGGCGCGCCACGTCGATGCCGACGAGGTGGTCGGCGTAGAGGTGCACCGGATCGGCGTCGGGCGTGTCGACGTAGCCGCGCGGGCGCAGGATGGGCCAGGGGCCGGGGCCGAGGTGGCGCTCGCGCGGCACCGCCGCGAAGGCCGCCTCCAGAGCGTCGTCGCGCAATTCGGACGTCGCCAGGATCTGCTTGGCATAGGCGCGCCTCACGACGGCGATCTCGTCCTCGGTCATGGCTTCTCCTCCGCACGGTCGCCGGGCCGGGTCGCGCCCCCACGGGTCGGCGCGAGTGGCTCGGGGGCGAGCTGCACCGCGCCGATGCGGCGCAGCCGCTGGCGCAGGGCGTCGGCGGCGACGCGCGCCTCGCGCTCGCGGAAGGCTTCCGCGATCTCGGCCTCCGGCGCGGACCGGATGTCGGCGTCGAGCGCGTCGGCGAGCCGCGCGAAGGCGCGCACGACGTCGGCGTCGGGTCTCATGGCTCGCTCCCGTGCTGATCGTGGCGCAGCAGCGCGCGGCGCATGCGTCGGCGTGCGGTGTCGTAGGCCGTGGCGCTCAGGCCGCAGCGGCGCCTGATCTCCTCGGGCGTGAGGCCCTCGGCCAGCCCCGCGATGATGCCCAGCGCTTCCCCGTCGCGCGCGAAGAGCCGGTCGAGTTCGGCCAGGGCCTGCGCGGCCGCGGTGGCGCGCTCGGGATCCGCCTCGGGCGACGGATCGGCCTGCCGACCGGCCGGGTCGTCCGGGCCGCCGCCCGCCCGCACCAGCACGGGGCGCTCGCGCCGGACGCGGCGCCAATGATCGTCCGCGACGCCCCGCATGGCCGTGGCGAGGACCGCTACCAGCGGCACGTCGGGCGGACGGCACCGCGCCCCGCTGAGCAGGCGGAGCACGGCCTCGTTGAACAGGTCCATGCCGTCGAGCCCCGGCAGCCCCCGTGCCCGCAGGCGGGCCAGCGCCCGCAGCCGCAGCAGGTCGGTGTCACCGAGGCCCGCGATCTCGGCCGTGAGGTCGGAGGCGGTCGGCGACGGATCCGGCTGTGGAAGGGTGATCGGCACGGCGCGCCCGGGTCTGCGTGGTCCTACAGAGCTATGCGCAGGTAGGGATCGGGCGCGGACATCCGCCGACGGATTATTCTTTGCGGACGATCGCCTGCGCGAGCGCTTCGAGCCGACGCTTCACGCCCTCGAAGAGCGTCACGGTGGGGTCACGTTTCCCTCGTCGTCCATTATGCCACCTCCTCCAGCCTCACACCGAGCCTCGCCAGCGCGTCCCAATAGCCCGGATAGGTCTTGGCCACGCAGCCGGGGTCGCGGATCGTGAGCCCGTGCACCTTCAGCCCCGCGAGTGCGAAGCTCATGGCGATGCGGTGGTCCGCGTAGGTCTCGATCGCGGCCGGCCGGCGCTGCCCGGCCAGCGCCGGGTCGGACGCGACCAGCAGGTCGTCGCCCTCCTCGCGGCCCAGGCCGGGGCGGATGCGGTCGAGCTCGGTGGCGAGGGCGCGGACGCGGTCGCATTCCTTGACGCGCAGGTTGGCGATGCCGGTGAAGCGCACGGGCTGTGCGTTGAAGGCCGCCAGCACCGCCAGCGTCGGCACGGCGTCCTGCATCTGCGCGCCGTCGATGACGGGCGGCAGGTGCGGGAAGGCGTCGATGAGCGCCTTGGCCCGCGCGTCCGGCTGGGTGAAGGCGTCGGCCGCGACCCCGAGGTCGATCGCGCCCCCGGTCAGGGCCTCGGCGGCCCAAAGGTAGGTGGCGGCCGAGGCGTCGGGCTCGACGTGGAAGTCAGCCGCCCGGTAGCCGGTCGGCCGCACGGTCCAGGCGCCGGCCCCGCGCGGCTCGACCGCGGCGCCGAAGCTCCGCATCGCCGCCAGGGTCAGGTCGACGTAGCCGCGGGCGCCGATCTCGGCGCCCACGAGCGCGACCTCGATGTCGCCCTCGCCCAGCGCCGCCGCCATCAGCAGCGCCGACACGTATTGGCTGGACAGGCCGGCGTCGATCGCGACCCGCCCGGCCCCGAGCCGGCCCCGCCCCCGCACCGTGACGGG
>CAXTFP010000478.1:0-3155 GCA_964243135.1 uncultured Lichenihabitans sp. | reverse complement strand
GCCCGCGGCGCCCGCGCCCTGATCCTGCCGTCCTCGGCCCGCGACGAGGTGCCGGCCGCGACGATCGGCCTGGCGCGGCGGCTCGCCGCCGAGGGGCGGACCATCCTGGTGGACTGCGACGGACGCAGCCCGGCCGTGGAGCCGCGCCACCTCGCCATCGACACCTATGGCCCCGGCGACGCCGCGCCGCTGGGCCTCGGCGAACTCCTGGCCGGCCGGGCGAGCTTCGCCGAGATCATCCACCGCGACAGCCAGTCCCGCCTCCACGTGGTGCCGGCCGGCGCTCTCGGCCCCGGGGCCGGCACCTTCGAGCCGATCGGCCTCGTGCTCGACGCTTTGGGCGAGACCTACGACTACGTGCTGCTCCACGCCCCGGCGCCGACCGACCCCGTGACGCTGCGGCTGGCCCCGGACGTCGACGCCGCTATCCTGATCCACGCCGGCGAGCGCGCCGCGGCCGAGGTCGAGGCCGCGCGGGCCGCGCTGGTGCGCCACGGCGGGCCGGACGCGATGCACGCGATCCCGGCCTCCGTCCTGCTGCCCCGGGCCTCGATCCGCGCCGCGGCCTGAGGGTGGCGGGGATCAGCCGGGCGTGAGGCCGGCCGATCCCGACAGGAGGCTGCGGGCCCGGCGCAGCCGCTGGACCATGCGCCAGGCCCGGGGCGACTGCTTGACGGCGCGCTTGAGCTGGAGCCGCCCGCCCTCCACCCTCGCGTAGACGTGGCCCCGCGCTGTGAGGGGCAGGAGGCTGTCGAACAGCGGCTCGACGTCCGGGCAGTAGGTTTCCTTGTAGCGGGCCTCGCCGATGCCGAGGTCGAAGGTGGAGAGCCCCGCCGCGCAGCAGCGCTTCATCACCTCGGACAGGAGCAGCTCGCCGGGGCTGTTGCGGACGACCTCCGGCTCCGCCGTGATGGAGATGAGCATGCCCGAGAACCGGCCGCCGTGCCGGGTGCCGCCGAGCGTGGCGACGATGCGGCCCCCGCAGCGCAGGGCGTGGAACGACACCGGGCCGCCCTCGCCGACCGTGCGGTCGAGGAAGCGGCGCAGGCCGGGCAGTTCGTCGGAGGGCAGGCCCGCGGCGAGGTTGCGGGCGATCCGCTGCGCCATGAAGGCGTCGAGCACGTCGGCGACCTCCGCCGGCGTGCGGGCCTCGACGACGTCGATCGTGCCCAGGGCACCGAGGCGTTTCAGCTTCTGCCGCAGCTTTTTGCGATTGTCGCGCGACAGCCGCGCCCGCAGGAAGGTTTCCGGGTCGGGGTCGAGCTCGCCCTTGTAGGCGAAGCTCGGGCTCGGCTGCCGCGCCAGCGCCAGCAGGGGATTGGCGGCGTCCTGCCAGGCGTGCGGCTGGTTGCGGAAGGCGAAGAGGTCGATGCGGCGGCCGCTCGCCGCGGCGGCGCGGCCCAGGAGGTCGTGCAGCTCGGCGCGCGTCCAGTCCGTGCCCGGGCGGAACAGCCCCATGTTGAAGTTGCTGTCCCGGCCGCCGAGGAATCCCGCCACTGCGAGCGCGCCCTGTCGCTGCACCGCCAGCGGCAGCAGCGCCGTCGCGCGCCCCTCGGCGTCCCGCGCCACGACGATCATCGGGGCGAGGCCGGATGGCAGGCCGACGGCCTCGATCCAGGGCAGGAGCCATTCGGGACGCCCGTAGGCGGTCGCGGGCGAGGACGCGACGAGCTCCGTCCAGTCCGCGAGCGCGGCCGTCGGGTCGGCGTGGACCTCGACCGACGCGGCGCGGGACGAGGGCGGCGCGGACTCCTCCACCCTGCGGCGTTCCGTCCCGTCGCAGGGCGAACGCCCCCACCGCGCTGCGACAACAGACATGGGACCCAGCTCTCCGACGGCGGTACGACGGCTTCCGTCGGCCGCGATCCATCATAGCAAGGAAGATGCAAGCGCTCGCACGTTAAGGTGGGGCTCGGTAAACGAGGCGTTGGAGCGGGCGCGATGCGCGACAGGATCATCGGCGCGGGCTTCTCGGCGCTCGGCGCCTCGGGCCTGCACCGGCTCGCCGCGCCCTACCTGCGCGGCC
Source organism: uncultured Lichenihabitans sp. (assembly GCA_964243135.1). Classification (GTDB taxonomy): domain Bacteria; phylum Pseudomonadota; class Alphaproteobacteria; order Rhizobiales; family Beijerinckiaceae; genus Lichenihabitans. The sequence goes on along the minus strand of CAXTFP010000478.1, from coordinate 1,129 downwards.
TCGGGGCCGTGCTGATGTTCCACCACGTCCGGCCCCGGGCCGCGCGGGACTTCGCCCCGAACGGCATGCTGGAGATTACGCCGGAGTTCCTCGACGCGGCCCTCGCCCGCCTCGGGGCGCTCGGCTACCGCGTCGTGTCGCTCGACGCGGCCCTGGCGGAACTGCGCGACGGCGCGGACGCGGGCGCGCCGCCCTTCGCCGTGCTGACCTTCGACGACGGCTACCGCGACAACCTCGTCCATGCCCTGCCGGTTCTGGAGAAGCACCGCGCGCCCTTCACGGCCTACATCACCACGGGCTTCGCGGATCGGACGGCGCGGCTCTGGTGGGTGGAGCTGGAGGAGGCGATCCGGCGCGCCGACCGGGTTGAGGTTCGGATCGGCGATCAGTCCCTCTCGCTTCCGGCCGGCACCGCGGCGGAGAAGCGCGCCGCCTTCAAGGCCGTCTATTGGCCGCTGCGCGCGGGCGGCGAGGACCGGCTCCTCGCCGTCGTGGGCGAACTCGCGCGGGGGCAGGGGATCGACGGGCGGGCGCTGGTCGATGAGCTGTGCATGGACTGGGACGAGGTCGGACGCATGGCGGATCATCCCCTGGCGACGATCGGCGCCCACACTCTGACCCACCCGCGGCTGGCGCGGCTCGACGGGGCCGAGATGCGGACCGAACTCGGCGCCGGGCGCAGCATCCTGGAGGAGCGGCTCGGCCGTCCCGTGGTCCACCTCGCCTATCCGGTCGGCGACCCCAGCTCGGCGGCGCCGCGCGAGTTCGAGGCGGCCTCGGCCTTCGGCTACGCCAGCGCCGTGACGACCCGCCCCGGCCTGATCCATCCCGGCCACGCGGCCCACCCGACGGCTCTGCCGCGCGTGTCGGTCAACGGGCTGTGGCAGGACCTGCGGCACTTCGAGGTGCTGCTGTCGGGCGCCGCCTTCGCGCTGTGGAACCGGGGGCGGATGCTCAACGTGGCGTGAGGGCGATGCCCCTCACGCGTCGGTGCGCCGGTCCGGGCGCTCCATCCAGGCGATGAGCGGCAGGAGCGGCAGGATCCAGGCGAGGCCGAGGAGAGCGTAGATCACGGACTGGACGGGGCCGGAGGCGTCGTGGATGGGCTTGGCCTCGGCCGTCACCATGG
>CAXTFP010000477.1:0-3158 GCA_964243135.1 uncultured Lichenihabitans sp. | reverse complement strand
CTCGAAGCGGAAGGACATGAGGAGCGCGCCGGGCGGGATCATGACAGGAAGCCCGTCGAGAACCACGGCACGGCGGCCAGCAGCAGCAACGTCAAGGTGAGGATGCCGAGGTAGGGCCAGATCGTTCTCAGCGCGACATCGGGGTGGACCTTGCCGATCGTGCAGGCCGTGTAATAACCGAGCCCGAAGGGTGGCGCGAAGAGGCCGATGCCCATCGCCAGGATGATCACGACCGCGTAGTGCACCTCGTTGACGCCGATCTGCCGCGCGATGGGGAACAGCAGCGGGCCGAACAGCACCATGGCGGGGATGCCCTCCAGCACGCTGCCGAGGACGATGAAGGCCAGCACCGAGACGGCCAGGAAGCCCCATTGGCCGCCCGGAACCGCGGCCATGACGCGGGCCAGCGACTGCGAGAACCCCGACTGCGTCAGCGCCCAGGCCATGCCGGTGGCGGCCCCGATGATGAACAGGATGGCGCCCGACAGCGTCGCGGTCTCGACCAGCATCGGATAGGTGCGGCGCCAGTCGAACTGCCGATAGACGAGCACGCCCACCACCGCGCAATACGCGATGCCGATGGTGGACACTTCGGTCGCGGTCGCGACGCCCTCGACCACGGCGGTGCGGATCAGCACCGGCAGCACCAGGGCCGGCAGGCCCACCAGGAAGGTGCGGCCCACCGCCGACAGCGGCGCGCGGGCCGTCGAAGCCTCGTGCGTCCGCTGTCGGGCCAGGACCGCCAGGGCGAGCGCCAGCACCACGCCGGGCAGCAGGCCGCCGGTGAACAGCGCCGAGATCGACACGCCGGTCACCGAGGCGATGGCGATCAGCACCAGCGACGGCGGGATGGTCTCGGCCATGGCGCCCGAGGCGGCGAGCAGCGACACCATCTCGCCCTCGTCGAGGCCGCGGCGCTTCATCTCGGGGAACAGCACCGGCGCCACCGCCGCCATGTCGGCCGCCTTGGAGCCCGAGATGCCCGACACCAGCAGCATGCCGCCGAGCAGCACGTAGGACAGCCCGCCGCGCACGTGGCCGATCAGCGCCGCCAGGAAGGCCACCATGGCGCGGGCCATGCCGGTCGCGTCGACCAGCTGGCCGAGCAGCACGAACAGCGGCACGGCGAGCAGGATCAGCGAGCTCATGCCCTCGTCGAGCCGCCCCACCACGACCGGAAGCGGCGTCGAGGTGGTGGTCAGCAGGTAGGCCGCGGTGGCGAGCCCGAACGCGAAGGCGATCGGCACGCCGAGCAGCACGGCCCCGCCGACGAGCAGCACGAAGAAGACGAGCAGGTTCCAGTTGCCCACCGCCGTGAGGGCCGGTGCCGCGGCCCACAGGACGAGCGCGACGGCTCCGAGAGCCGCCGCCGCGGCGAGGAGGTCGCGCCAGCCGAGGCGCAGGAGCTTCAAGGCCGAGATCAGCAGCATGAGCCCGATGCCGGCCAGCATGGCATAGGCGCGGATGCTGCCGGGCCAGCTCAGCGCTGGCGTCTCGATGAAGCCCTGGTCCTCGACGTAGTCCCGCGCCGGGCCGAACAGGAGCGCGAGGAACACCAGCGGCACGCCGACCGCCAGCGCGTCGAGGCGCAGCCGCCAGGCCGGCGGCAGCATGGCCGTGACGGTCGACAGGCGCATGTGGGCGCCGCGCGACAGCGCGATGGCGGCGCCGGTCATGGCGAGCCACAGGAACAGCAGCGACGCGAGCTCGTCGCTCCACACCAGGGGCCGGTCGAACACGAAGCGCGACACGACGCCCATCAGCAGGATGACGATTTCCGAGACCACCAGCACGGCGGCCAGGGCCTCGATGGCCCGGAGGACGGCGCGCTCGGCCAGGGAAGGGAGCGAGCGGGTCGCCGGGGGCGCCGCCGCCTGGGCCAGCGCCGCCATCAGGCGAGGCTGCCCGTCGTGGTTTCCAGCACGTGCCAGGCCTCGTCGCCGAACTTGGCCTTCCAGTCCTTGTAGTAGCTCGTGGTCTTGAGCGCGTCCCTGAACCTGGCGCGGTCGACGTCGTGGAACGCCAGGCCCTTGTCGGTCAGGGTCTTGCGCAGGCTGTCGCTGAGCGCGATCACGTCGGCGCGCTCCTCCTGTCCGGACCGGGCGAGCTCGCGCCCCACGATGTCCTTGAGGTCTTGCGGCAGCTTCTCCCAGGCGCGGCGGTTGCCGAGGATCTGGTAGCCGTCCCACACGTGGCTCGTCATGGTGAGGGACTTCTGCACCTCGTAGAGCTTGGTGGTCGCGATGATGGCGAGCGGGTTCTCCTGGCCTTCGACGATCCTGGTCTGCAGGGCGGAATACAGCTCGTTGAAGTTGATGGGCGTCGGGGAAGCGCCGATGGACTGGAACAGCGAGGTCAGGATCGGCGCAGGCGGCACGCGCATCTTGAAGCCCTTGAGGTCCTCGGGGGTGAGGATCTCGCGGGTCGAGGAGGTGATCTGCCGAAAGCCGTTGTTCCAGAGCGGCGTCACCGACACGAGCCCGACCTTGGCGATCTGCCCCGCGATATGCTGGCCGAGCTGCCCGTCCACCGCTTTCCAGACGTCGTCGTAGGTCTTGAACGCGAAGCCGATGTTCACGAGGCCGGCCGCGGGCACGAGCGTGTTCAGGATGGATGTCGCGAGGTTGAAGAACTCGACGCCGCCGTTGCGGACCTGGCTCAGGAGGTCGGTGTCCGACCCGAGCTGGTTGGCCGGGAACAGCTTCATGTCGAGCCGGCCGTTCGAGGCCTCGCGGATGCGGTCGAGCGCCTCGCCGGCGCGGACGTTGACCGGGTGGGTGGGGTCCTGGCCGGTCGCGAACTTGTAGCTGAACTCGGCCGCCGATCCCCGCCGCGAGATCAGGGTGATCATCGGCACGGACGCGGCGCCGGCCAGCAACGCGCGGCGGGTGAGCTTCGTGGTCGTCATCCTGTGTTCCTCCCCGATCTCTTCTCGGCCCGGGCGCTCTCAGGCGCCGTTCAGGCCATGGTAGGTCCGTATGAGCTGGCTGTCGTCGGCCCTGCCGTGGCCCTGCGCCGAAGACGCCAGGAAGAGCTGGTGGGCGAGCGCCGCGAGCGGCAGCGACGCCCTGGCGTCCCGGCCGGCTTCGAGCACGATGCCGAGGTCCTTGACGAAGATGTCGACCGCGCTGGTCACGGGCGGGTCCGCGGCCAGCATC
>CAXTFP010000476.1:0-3166 GCA_964243135.1 uncultured Lichenihabitans sp. | reverse complement strand
GGATGAAGCCCTGCTCCGCGCCGAGCGCGCCGGGCACGCGGTCCAGCACGCAGAGCACGCCGATGGGCAGGCCCGCCGGCGTCCTCAGCGGCACGCCGGCGAAGAAGCGGGCGTGCGGGGGGCCGGCGACGAGCGGGTCGAGGGCGAAGCGCGGGTCGAGGGCGAGGTCCGCGACCTCCAGGAGGTCCGCCTCGGCGAGGGCGCGGGCGCAGACCGGCGCGGCCGGCATCTCCCGGAGGCCGAGCCCCACCTCGGCCTTGAACCATTGCCGGTCGCGATCGATCAGGCCGAGGAGCGCGACCGGCGTGCCGCAGGCCCGCGCCGCCATGGCCGCGATGTCGTCGAACTCCGCTTCCCGCGGCGTGTCCAGGATGCCGTAGCCGTGCAGCGCCGCGACGCGGGCCTCCTCGTCCCAGGCCACGGCGGGGCGAGGCTGGGTCACGGCGCGGCGGCCGCGCGCCGTGGCCCGCGCACCGCGGATCTCGCGGGGGACCGGATCGGGAATCGCTCGTCGTGCATGCCCGCAGAAAGCCACAGATCGCGGCGGGTGCCAACCGGCGGGACGCGCCCTTCGGCGCGGCGAAGGAGGCCCGCCGCGGGCGCGGGGTGCATGGCCCCGGGATCTGTCCTAAACCCTGGGCTCATGAACTACCGCCACGCTTTCCACGCCGGCAACTTCGCGGATGTCTTCAAGCACGCGCTGCTGGCCCGCGTGCTGAGCTACATGGTGGGCAAGCCCGCGCCGCTGCGCTTCGTCGACACCCACGCGGGGCCCGGCGTCTACGACCTCGCCGGCGACGAGGCGACCCGCACGGGGGAATGGCGCGAAGGCGTGGGGCGGATCGCGCCCTCGGCCGTGCCGGGGGCGCTCGCCGAGACCCTGGCGCCCTACCTCGCGGCCGTGGGCCCGCGCGGGGCCGACGGGACGTGGCGGGGGTACCCCGGCTCGCCCGCCGTGGCCCAGTGGGTGCTGCGGCCGGAGGACCGGCTGACGCTCTGCGAGCTCCACCCCGAGGACGCCGAGGCGCTGCGCCGCAACATGGGCCGCGACCCGCGCGTGCGGGTGCTGGCGTCGGACGGCTACGCGGCGCTGAACGCCGTGCTGCCGCCGCCCGAGCGCCGCGGCCTCGTGCTGGTCGACCCGCCCTTCGAGAAGACGCGCGAGTTCGACACGCTGCTGGCCGCGATCCTGCGCGCCCACCGCCGCTGGCCGACCGGCAGCTACATGATGTGGTATCCGCTGAAGGACCGCGCCGCCGTGGGCCGCTTCTCGGCCGGGCTGGCGGGCTCGGGGATGAAGCGCGTGCTCCAGCTCCACCTCCTGGTCGGCGACCCCGAGGCCGGGCCGCTGGCGGGCGCCGGCCTCGCCCTCGTCAACCCGCCCTACACGCTGCGGGACGAGGCCGAGGTGCTGCTGCCCTGGCTCGCCGAGGTGCTGGCACGGCCCGGGCAGCGGGGCGACTGGACGGCGCGCTGGCTGGCGGGGGAGTGATGGACGAGAGCGCACATCCCGGCCGGGGAATCGTGATCCGCCCCTCGACCGACGCCGACGTGCCCGCCATGGTGGCGATCTACGCCCACCACATCGCGCGCGGCATCGGCGAGCTCGGCGACTACGAGGCCGTGGCGCCCGACGCCGAGGACCTGAAGCGCCGCCGCCGCTCGATGCGCCGCAAGCGCCTGCCCCACCTCGTGGCCGACCTCGGCGGCGCGGTCGCGGGCTACGCCTACGCGGTGCCGTTCCGCAAGCGGCCGGCCTACCGCTACACGGTGAAACACTCGATCTACGTGCACGCCGACCACCTGCACGAGGGCATCGGCCGGCGGCTGCTGCCGGCGCTGGTCGAGGCCTGCGCGGCGGGCGGCTACCGGCAGATGATCGGCTACATCGACGGGAGCAACGCGGCCTCGCTGCACCTGCACGAGGTGTGCGGGTTCCGGCGCGTCGGCCTGCTGCCGGCCGTGGCCTACAAGTTCGGCCACTGGGCCGACAGCGTCATGGTGCAGCGCGCGCTCGGCGAGGGCGACGGCAGCGCCCCGGCGCTGTGGGCCGCCAGCGCGCGCCGGGGCCCTTGAAGGAGCCTCTGAAAGGGAAAAGCCGCGGGACCCTCACGGGCGCCGCGGCTCATTTTAAGCTCTGAGAGCTAAAGCATTGTCAGCCGTTGTGCGGCCCAGAACTCGTTACGCGGACTTCACCGAAGAGAAGACCAGAGCCCCACACAGCATGAAACAATGAGACACTCGATCACCTCCTTCCGTTTGGTTGACGATGACTTGATGATACACGGCCCCACGGGGAAGGCAAGCGGATCTGACCGAGACAAAATGCCGGACGCCCGATCTTGTCCACAGGGTTGAATCCGCGCGCCGGGATCACAGGAAGGTGAGCTGCCCGGTGCCGGTCTCGGCCGGCGCGGGGCGCTCGCCCGCCTTGGGGCGGGGCGGGGCGAGCTTGTCGGCGCGGGGCTTGGGCTTGCGGGCCGGGGCGGTGGATTTCGGGCCGGCCGCGATGCGGGCCTTGGCCTTGTCGCGCGCCTTGGCCTCGGCCGAGTTGGGGTCGCCGTCGAGCCACTTGCCGCGCTTGACGACCTCGTTGACCCGGCCCTGGTTGACCCCGACCTTGAAGGCGATCTCCTGCTGGGTCATGCCGGTGGTGCCGTGCAGCTCCAGGATGCGGCGGGCGAGCTCCGGCGTCATCTTCTGGCCCGTCAGCCGGCGGGCGGGCGCCACGGCGGAGCGCTTCGCGCGGTCGCGCTCCTTCAGGCCCGCCAGGATGGCCAGCGCCATCGACATGCCCTGCTCGCGCAGCGCCTCCTCGAATTCCTTCAGCGTCGCCATGGCCCGGCCCCGTTCCCGCATCGTTCGGGGACAAGCTAAGCGCGTTCCCCATCTGTTCAATGCTTATCCACATGTTATCCACAGGTTCGAAAAGAATCCGGCTTGCGAGCCCGCCCTCGACGTCCCCGCGTCGTGGATGCGGCGAGCCTCGGATCCTTCCCGGGGCCGCTGCCGTTCGCCTGACGCATGACAGATCTCCGCACGCTGCTCGCCATCGACACGATCTACCTGGAGCCGGCCGTGGAGGCCTACCCGCGGGGCCGCGAGATCCTGGCGTGAGGTTGCCCCGCTTCGATGGACACCGATGATGCTTTCGCACGAGGTGTTC